>NZ_JBFULS010000022.1:0-79301 GCF_054049775.1 Methylobacterium sp. P5_C11
CGGCGTTCCTGGCCGCTCAGGGCTTGCCCGAAGCGACGCCGAGTCGGGAGGGTGGCCCCGGCGCGGTCGCCGCCGCGGTGGTGGGAATCACCTGCCGCTGAGCCGGTCCCGCGAAGGGCGCCCCCGCGGTTCGGCGGCACCTCGCAGCCCCGCCAGGGCGCGGGCGGACGAAGCGCCGGCCTGTCTGCGCGCCGCTTCGTCCGCTTTCGCGGGATCCGGCTTACAGCCGGCCGGTCACCAGCAGCACGATCAGCACGATGAGCAGGATGCCGCCGAGGCCGAAGCCGGGGCCACGATACGCGCCGCCGCCGAGGAAGCCGCCGCCACCGAAGGCCAGGATGATCAGGATGATGAGTATGATGGTGACGAGGGACATGGTCGACTTCTCCGGACCGTCGCGCTTATGCGAGCGTGACCGTTCAAACGCTGCGACAATCCGTTCCGTTCAACGCAAAGCCACGCTTTTATGAGGAAAGTTCGGGATGGGGTCCCGCGCCCTAGGCGTGCCAGTCCGGCAGCGGATCCTGCGGCGCGTCGAGCCAGGCCGGAACCGGCAGGTCGCGTTCGGCGAGGAAGGCCGGGTTGAACAGCTTCGAGGCGTAGCGCGCCGCCCCGTCGCAGAGGATCGTCACGACGGTGTGGCCGGGTCCCAGCTCCCGGGCCAGCCGGATCGCCCCGGCGACGTTGATGCCGGACGAGCCACCCAACGACAGCCCCTCTTCCCGCATCAGCGCGAACACGATGTCGAGGGCCTCCCGGTCGGGGACGCGGAAGGCGCTGTCGGGCGTGAAGCCCGCGAGGTTGCGGGTGATGCGCCCCTGGCCGATCCCCTCGGTGATCGAGGAGCCCTCGGCCTTCAACGTCCCGGTCGTGTAGTGGGCGTAGAGGGCCGAGCCCTCCGGGTCGGACAGGGCGATCCGCACCTGCGGGTTGCGGGCGCGCAGGGCTTCGGCGGTGCCGGCGAGGGTTCCGCCGGTCCCGGCCGCGCAGACGAAGCCGTCGACCCGGCCGCCGGTCTGGTCCCAGATCTCCGGGCCGGTGCCGTCCACATGCGCCTGCCGGTTGGCGACGTTGTCGAACTGGTCGGCGAAGAATGCGCCCGCCGGCTCCGTCGCGGCGAGTTTCTCGGCGAGCCGCCGGGCCACGTGGACGTAGTTGTTCGGGTTGGCGAAGGGCACGGCCGGGACCTCCACCAGCCGGGCGCCCGCGAGCCGCAGGGTCTGCTTCTTCTCCTCGGACTGGGTGACCGGAATGACGATCAGCGTCCGGTAGCCGCGCACCGAGGCCACGAGGGCGAGGCCGATGCCGGTGTTGCCGGCCGTGCCTTCCACGATGGTGCCGCCCGGACGGATCAGGCCCTTCGCCTCTGCGTCGCGCACGATGGAGAGGGCGGCGCGGTCCTTCACCGAGAGGCCGGGATTGAGGAACTCGGCCTTGCCGTAGATCGCGCAGCCGGTCTCCTCGGAGGCGCGGCGCAGGCGGATCAGGGGCGTGTGGCCGATGGCGGCGAGGACATCGGGGGCGGGTTCGAGACGCGGTCCAGTCATGGTCGCGAGCCTAGGATGCTGCGCCGCCGCTGGCGAGCCTCATCCGAACACGTGCCCGCCGTTGATCCGCAGCCCGACCGGGTGCCCAGCCGGGTAACGGATGCCGTCGAAATCCTCCACCGCCAGCACGCGCCCCTCCGGATCGACCACCTCGATCCGCTGGCGCCCCTGCGTGCGGTACGAGCTGCGTACGGTGCCGGACAGGTGCGCGGCCTCGGGCTCGGCGAGCTGCAGCTGCCAGGGCCGGACGTAGAGCTTGACGGGGCCGATCACACCGGCCGGCGCCGCCACCGGCGTCTCCCGGCCGCGCACCAGCACCCGGCCGCCCTCGGCGATCGCCTCGACCTCGACGGAATCGCCCAAAAACTTCATCACGGTGGCGGAGGCCGGGTTCTCCTGCACCTCGTCGGGCGTGCCGACCTGCTCCAGCCGGCCGCGGTCGAGCACCGCGACGCGGTCGGACAGCTCCAGGGCCTCGTCCTGGTCGTGGGTCACGAAGATCGTGGTCTGGCCGGTGCGGTCGTGGATCTCGCGCAGCCAGCGGCGCAGATCCTTGCGGACCTGGGCGTCGAGGGCGCCGAAGGGCTCGTCGAGCAGCAGCACGCGGGGCTCCACCGCCAGCGCCCGGGCGAGCGCCACCCGCTGGCGCTGGCCGCCGGAGAGCTGCGACGGGTAGCGGTCGCCGAAGCCCGAGAGCCGGATCAGGTCGAGGAGGTCGCCGACCCGGCGCTTGATCTCGGCCTTGGCGGGGCGGTCCGCCCGGCTGCGCGCGTTCAGTCCGTAGGCGATGTTGTCGGCCACGCTCATGTGCTTGAACAGGGCGTAGTGCTGGAACACGAAGCCCACGGCCCGCTCCTGGACGGCGAGCCCGGTGGCGTCGTCGTCCCCGAACAGGATCCGGCCCCGGTCCGGCGCGTCGAGCCCGGCGATGATCCGCAGCAGCGTCGTCTTGCCCGAGCCCGACGGCCCCAGGAGCCCGATCAGCTCGCCTGCCCGGACGTCGAGGGAGAGGTCGTGCAGCACCGCCGCCGTGTCGAAGGTCTTCGAGACGGCTTCGACCCGGATCGCCGTAGAGGGCCGTTCAGTGAGACCGCCCACCCGCGAGATCCCCCGCGAAGCGCCACTCGAGGACGGATTTGAGGACGAGGGTGATGAGGGCAAGGACGGCGAGGAGCGAAGCGACGGCGAATGCGGCGACGAAGTTGTACTCATTGTAGAGGATCTCCACGTGGAGTGGGATGGTGTTGGTCAGGCCGCGGATGTGGCCCGACACCACCGACACCGCGCCGAACTCGCCCATCGCCCGGGCGTTGCAGAGGAGCACGCTGTAGAGCAGGCCCCAGCGGATGTTGGGCAGCGTCACCGTGCGGAACGCATGCAGGCCCGAGGCGCCGAGCGTCAGCGCCGCCTCCTCCTCGGCCGTGCCCTGCTCCTGCATCAGCGGGATCAGCTCGCGGGCGACGAACGGGAAGGTCACGAACACCGTGGCGAGCACGATCCCCGGCAGCGCGAACAGGATCTGGATGCCGTGGTCGATGAGCCACGAGCCGAACAGGCCCTGGGACCCGAACAGCAGCACGTAGATCATCCCCGAGACTACGGGCGAGACCGAGAACGGCAGGTCGATCAGGGTGATCAGCAGCGACTTGCCGGGGAACTCGAACTTGGCGATCGCCCAGGAGGCCGCGAGCCCGAACACCACGTTGAACGGCACCGCGATCGCCGCCACCGTCAGCGTCAGGCGGATCGCGCTCCAGGCATCGGGCTCCCGGAACGCGTCCAGGAAGGCTGCCAGCCCGTGCGAGAAGGCCTGGGTGAACACCGCGAACAGCGGCAGGACCAGGAACAGGGCCAGGAACGCCACGGCGATCCCGATCAGCACCGCGCGGGTGGCGGCCCGCTCCGAGGCGACCGGGGCCGGCTTGGCAGCCGGCACGAAGGCCGGGGAGAAGATCTCAGACATAGCCGAACCGCCTCCGTGACCACGCCTGGATCAGGTTGATGGCCAGCAGCGTCAGGAACGAGATCCCCAGCATGATCGTGGCGATGGCCGCCGCGCCGCCGTAATCGAACTCGGAGAGCTTGATGACGATCAGCAGCGGCGCGATCTCCGACACGTAGGGCAGGTTGCCGGCGATGAAGATGATCGAGCCGTACTCGCCGACCCCCCGGGCGAAGGCCAGCGCGAAGCCGGTGAGCACCGCCGGGATCAGCGGCGGCAGCACCACCCTGGTGAGCGTGGCGAGCCGCGTCGCCCCGAGGGTGGCGGAGGCCTCCTCGATCTCCTTGTCGATCTCGGCGATCAGCGGCTGCACGGTCCGCACCGCGAAGGGCAGGCCGATGAACACCATGGCGATGAAGATGCCGAGCGGGGTGTAGGCCACCTGGATGCCGAGGCGGGCGAGCGGGGCGCCCAGCAGCCCGTTCGGGGCGTAGAGCGACGCCAGCGCGATGCCGGCGACGGCGGTCGGCAGCGCGAAGGGCAGATCGACCGCCGCATCGACGAGCTTGCGGCCCGGGAAACGGTAGCGGGTCAGCACCCAGGCCACCAGGAAGCCGAACACGGAGGCGACGAGCGCCGCGAGGGCCGAGACGCCGAAGCTGATCCGCAAGGCGCTCGCCACCCGCGGATCGGTGGCGACCTCCCAGATCCCCGAGAGGCCGAGACCCGAGGCCTTCACGACGAGCCCGGCCAGCGGCAGCAGGACGATCAGGCCGAGGCAGGCCAGGGTGTAGCCGAAGCTGATCCCGAAGCCCGGGATCACGCTCGGCCGTCGGAATGTCCGTCTCGGACGGGGCGATGCGACCATGGTTCTCGAGCCTCAGCGGCCAGCGCGGCTCAGACGGTCGAACAGGCCGCCGGCATCGAAGTTCCGCTTCTGGATCTCGTCCCAGGAACCCTGCAGGTCCTCGATCTTGAACAGCGTGATGTCGGCCAGCTGGGCGAGATCGGCCGGCGCAGCCGCCTCCCGGCGGATCGGCCGGTAATGGTGCTTGGCGAAGATCGCCTGGGCGCGGTCGGTGTAGAGGAAGTCGAGATAGGCCTGCGCGGCCTTCGTGGTGCCCTTCCGCGCGGCGTTGACCGTCACGAGGGCCACCGGCGGCTCGGCGTAGATCGAACTCGGCGGCGAGACGATGTCGAACTTGTCGGCACCGAATTCCTGGAGCACCAGATAGGCCTCGTTCTCCCAGGTCGGCAGCACGTCGCCGAGGCCGCGCTGGGCGAAGGTCACCGTCGAGCCGCGGGCGCCGGTGTCGAGGATCGGCACGTTCTTGTAGACTTGCCCGACGAAGGCGTCGGCCTTCGCGGAATCCTTGTCCTGGCCGTAGGCGTAGCCCCAGGCGGCGAGGAAGTTCCAGCGCCCGCCGGCAGAGGTCTTCGGGTTCGGGGTGATCACCTTCACGTCGGGCTTCACGAGGTCGGCCCAGTCCTTGATCCCCTTCGGATTGCCCTTGCGGACCAGGAACACCACCGTCGAGGTGTAGGGAGTCGCCGTGTTCGGCAGCTTGCTGCGCCAGTCGTCCGGGATCTTGTGCGTGAGCTTGGCGATGGCGTCGATGTCCGACGGGATGCCGAGGGTGACCACGTCGGCGTCCACCCCGTCGATGACCGTGCGCGCCTGGGACCCCGAGCCGCCATGCGAGGCCCGCACCGTGATGGCCTCGCCGGTCTTGGCCTTCCAGTCCTCCGCGAAGGCGGCGTTGATCTCCCGGTAGAGTTCGCGGGTGGGATCGTACGAGACGTTGAGCAGCGCGGTCTCTGCGGTCGCCGGCATCACGCAGGCCCAGAGACCGGCTCCGGCCAGCACAGACAGCCCGATCGCCCGAACCATCCGGACCCGACCCGCAGCGTTCGTCATCACGTCCGATCCCCAGCCCTTCGCGGTTGCAGCGCGCAAGAGGGCGCCGCATGGTCCCGAAAATCGTTCGTTTTACCGAACGAAGTCAAGCCCGACGGGCAGCGGCGCGCGGCGCGATGCGATGAGCAGGAGCGACGGATTCCTTCAGAAGGCAAGCGATGTCAGGGGGGTAGCCCACGAGAAGGCATGGATCTTCTCCGGAACCGGTTCGACAAAGAAGAAATTCAATGAGTCGCGCGGTTTCGCAGAACGAACGATCTTAGGTGCGGCGACGCACATCGATCGAGCTTTGCGAGGGCCGACGGAGATCGGGGCGAAGGCCTGAGGCGGAGATCTGGGCGGGGTCCGATCGCGGGGCTGCAGGGCCGACAGTCGGTCCGTGCCTGGCCTCAGCCGGAGGCCGCCGCGTCTCCCGTCATCGGGAGCGGCGAAGTCGGATCGCACGGCTCCGCCGGCAGCAACGCAGGATACCGAACCTGCTGCGCCCGACCGTCAGGCCGAGCCGAACAAGGGCGGGGTCCTGCGCGCACGCAGAGCCGCGCGGTGCGGAAAACCCGGTCGACGCTGCCGCTCAACGCTTCGGCTTGGCGAGCTGGGCGATCAGGGCTTCGAGTCGCTGGTTGGCCGGGGCCGCGAGGGCGTCGGAATAGAAGGTCCGCAGGTTCTGGCCGATATGGCGGCGCACCCCGGGGGGGAGAGGCGCGGTGGCGGCGGTCCGCTCCGGCTCGTCCGGACGCTCTGGATTCGGTTTCGACATGCTCCGAAAGCCTCCGCGTCCCATCCCGAGGAGAATGGCAAAGCTTGGTTAATGAGATGTCACTGTGCAGGCCTTGCGGGCGGCCGTGCGGCGGGTGCGGGACCGGTGTCGCGGCCCGGAACTGGCCCGCCGAGGGGACGTTGCCCGGCTGACCCCTCACGCTGCCCGGAGCCGTACCTTGTCCCGCTCGACGTCGTTCCTTCCGCTGCCGGTCCTCGCTCTCGTCGCGGCGGCCGCGGCGGCCTCGCCCGTCCTCGCCCAGACGCAGCCGGGGGAGATCAAGGGCGTCGACGCGATGGGCGACAAGTCCCGTAGCGCCCAGGACGGCTGGAGCCAGGCGCCCGTTCCCCGGGAGCAGTCGGCCGCCAAGGATGCTCCGAACCCAGGCGGCCAGTCGATCCAGGAGAACGCGAACCGCCCGGTCCCGACAGCCAGCCCCGGCGGTTCCTCCGCCACCGACCCGCAGGCGCCCCTGGAGCACCGCACGGCCGGCCCCTCGGGCATGAATCCCGCCGCGCCCAGCAAGTAAAAAAATCGTTTCTGGCGAGGATGATATTGACCCAGATCAACGTGCTGCTTCGCCCGAGACAGGACGACTCGCTGTGTCACGCAACCGCACTTGCCTCCCACGCGCTTTTTTGGGACACCCTGGAATTATACCAGATTGCTTTTCTGTGAGGCGGAGATGACTGTCCAGGTCTCAAGGCGTGGCCTGCTCAAGGGGGCCGGCGCCGGCCTCGCGGGCGGCTCGCTCGGTGCCCTCGGGTTCGGCGGACTCGAACCGGCTATGGCCGCCGCAGTGCGGCCCTTCAAGCTCGCGCAGATGCGCGAGACCCGCAACACCTGCCCGTACTGCTCGGTGTCGTGCGGCGTCATCCTCTACAGCCTCGGGGACCGTTCGAAGAACGCGCGCTCCTCGGTGATGCACATCGAGGGCGACCCCGATCACCCGATCAACCGCGGCACGCTCTGCCCCAAAGGGTCTGCGCTCCTCGACTTCGTGCACGCCGAGACCCGCACCAAGTACCCGCTGCACCGCGCTCCCGGCTCCTCGGAGTTCAAGCGCGTCTCCTGGGACTTCGCCCTCGACCGGATCGCGAAGCTCATGAAGGAGGACCGGGACAAGAACTTCGTGGCCAAGAACGGCGACCTCGCGGTCAACCGCTGGACCACGATGGGCTTCCTGGGCGCCTCGGCCACCACCAACGAGACGGCCTGGCTCACCTACAAGACCGTTCGAAGCATGGGGGCTCTGGTCTTCGACAATCAGGCCAGGGTTTGACACGGTCCGTCGGTCGCCAGTTTGGCGCCCTCCTTCGGACGCGGTGCGATGACCAACCTCTGGATGGACATCAAGCACGCGGACGTGATCACCGTGATGGGCGGCAATGCCGCCGAGGCGCATCCGTGCGGCTTCAAGTGGGTCGTCGAGGCGAAGGCCCATAACAACGCCAAGCTCATCGTCGTCGACCCGCGCTTCACCCGCACGGCGTCGGTGGCCGATCTCTACTGCCCGATCCGGCAGGGGACCGACATCGCGTTCCTGTCGGGCGTGGCCAAGTACCTGCTCGACAACGACAAGCTGCAGCACCGCTACGTCGCCGCCTACACCAACGCCGGGTACGTGGTCCGCGAGGGCTACGACTTCAGCGAGGGGCTGTTCGCGGGCTACGACGCGGACAAGCGCGACTACGACAAGACCACCTGGGACTACGAGATCGGCCCCGACGGCTACGCCGTAGTCGACGAGACGCTGCAGCACCCGCGCTGCGTGATGCAGCTCCTGAAGAAGCACGTCGCCCTCTACACGCCCGAGATGGTCGAGACGATCTGCGGCTCGCCCAAGGAGACCTTCCTGAAGGTCTGCGAGCTGATGGCGACGACGGCCGCGCCGGACCGGACGATGGCGTCGCTCTATGCCCTGGGCTGGACGCACCATTCCAAGGGCTCGCAGAACATCCGCTCGATGTGCATCGTGCAGACGCTGCTGGGCAACATCGGCATGCTCGGCGGCGGGATGCAGGCGCTGCGCGGTCACTCCAACATTCAGGGGCTGACCGATATCGGGCTGATGTCGAACCTCATCCCGGGGTACCTGAACATCCCGGTGGAGAAGGAGCCCGACTACGCGAGCTACATCGCCAAGCGGCAATTCAAGCCGCTGCGTCCCGGACAGACGAGCTACTGGCAGAACTACAACAAGTTCTTCGTCTCGTTCCAGAAGGCGATGTGGGGCGATTACGCCACCAAGGAGAACGACTGGGCGTACGATTACCTGCCCAAGCTCGACGTGCCGACCTACGACGTGCTGCGCGGGTTCGAGCTCGCCAAGCAGGGCAAGATGACCGGCTACGTCATCCAGGGCTTCAACCCCCTGCTGTCGTTCCCGAACCGCGCCAAGATGACGGAAGCCTTCTCCAAGATGAAGTTCATCGTGGTGATGGATCCGCTCAAGACCGAGACGGCCCGGTTCTGGGAGAACCACGGCGAGTACAACGACGTCGATCCGACCCAAATCCAGACCGAGGTGTTCGAGCTTCCGACCACCCTGTTCGTGGAGGAAGAAGGCTCGCTGTCGAACTCCAGCCGCTGGCTGCAGTGGCACTGGCAGGCGCAGGAGCCGCCGGGCGAGTGCCGCTCGGACATCGAGATCGTGTCGGAGATCTTCCTCCGCATGAAGGCGGCGTACAAGAAGGACGGCGGGGCCTTCCCGGACCCGATCGTCAATCTGAAGTGGGACTACGCGATCGCCGAGTCCCCCACGCCGACCGAACTCGCCCGCGAGCTCAACGGCTACACGGTGGCGCCGACCCCGGACCTCAACGGGACGATCATCCCCGCGGGCAAGCAGGTCGACGGCTTCGCCCAGCTCAAGGACGACGGGACGACCGCCTGCGGGTGCTGGATCTACTCGGGCTGCTACACCGAGAAGGGCAACACCATGGCCCGCCGGGACAACACCGATCCTGGCGACCGCGGCATCGCGCCGAACTGGGCCTTCGCGTGGCCGGCCAATCGGCGCGTCCTCTACAACCGCGCCTCGTGCGACCCCGAGGGCCGTCCGTGGTCGGAGAAGAAGAAGCTCATCGAGTGGAACGGCAAGCAGTGGATCGGCTTCGACGTGCCGGACTACGGGGTCACCGTCGCCCCCGATAAGGGTGTCGGCCCGTTCATCCTCAACCAGGAGGGCGTCGCCCGCCTGTGGACCCGCGGTCTCATGCGCGACGGGCCCTTCCCGACGCACTACGAGCCCTTCGAGTCCCCGGTGCAGAACGTCGCCTTCCCGAAGATCAAGGGCGCGCCTGCCGCCCGGATCTTCAAGGACGACCTCGCCGATCTCGGCGACGCGAAGGACTTCCCCTACGCGGCGACGAGCTACCGCCTGACCGAGCACTTCCACGGGTGGACCAAGCACGCCCGGATCAACGCGATCCTCCAGCCGGAGGCCTTCGTGGAGATCTCGGAGGAGCTCGCCAAGGAGAAGGGCATCGCCAAGGGCTCATGGGTCCGCGTCTGGTCGAAGCGCGGCTCCCTGAAAGCCAAGGCCGTGGTGACGAAGCGCATCAAGCCGCTGATCTGCGACGGCAAGCCCGTCCACGTCGTCGGCATCCCGCAGCACTGGGGCTTCATGGGCCTCACCAGGAAAGGGTGGCACCCGAACTCGCTCACGCCGGTCGTGGGCGACGCGAACACCGAGACGCCGGAGTTCAAGGCCTGGCTCGTGAACATCGAGCCGACCACGCCGCCGTCGGACGCGGTCTCGTAAGGGGGAGCTGAATCATGGCCGACTACAGCTCCCTCGACATCCGCCAGCGCTCCGCCTCGACGGAGACGCCGCCGGAGATCCGCCGCCAGGTGGAGGTCGCCAAGCTCATCGACGTGTCGAAGTGCATCGGCTGCAAGGCCTGCCAATCGGCCTGCGAGGAGTGGAACGACCTGCGCGACGACATCGGTGTGAACACCGGCGTCTACCAGAACCCCCACGACCTCACGCCGAAGTCGTGGACCCTGATGCGGTTCACCGAGTACGAGAACCCGGAGACCAACAACCTCGAATGGCTGATCCGCAAGGACGGCTGCATGCACTGCTCCGAGCCGGGCTGCCTGAAGGCCTGCCCGTCGCCCGGGGCGATCGTGCAGTACTCCAACGGCATCGTCGACTTCATCGAGGAGAACTGTATCGGCTGCGGCTACTGCGTGAAGGGCTGCCCGTTCAACATCCCGCGCATCAGCCAGACCGACCACAAGGCGTACAAGTGCACCCTGTGTTCGGACCGGGTGGCGGTGGGTCAGGCTCCGGCCTGCGCCAAGGCCTGCCCGACCGGATCGATCATGTTCGGCACCAAGCAGGCGATGATCGAACAGGCGCAGACCCGCGTCGAGGACCTGAAGTCGCGCGGTTTCGAGCATGCCGGTCTCTATGACCCAGCCGGCGTCGGCGGCACGCACGTCATGTATGTGCTCCACCACGCCGACCAGCCGAGCCTCTATGCGGGCCTGCCGAACGACCCGAAGATCTCGCCGCTCGTCGCCTTCTGGAAGGGCGGCGCCAAGGTGTTCGGTCTCGCCGCCATGGGCTTTGCGGCCGTGGCGGGCTTCTTCCACTACGTGACGGCCGGCCCCAACGAGGTCGTGCCCGAGGAAGAGGAAGAGGCGGTCGAGTACGACGAGGCCAGGCGCCGCGAGACCGGCGGCGGCGAGGTCCGGCCGCACTGAGACGGGTCCCGGGCGGCCGGCGCGGCCCGGGAGACGCAACGCGCCCCCTCTCCCGAGCGGGAGAGAGTCGGGGTAAGGGACGAGACGGTTCAGAGCCGAGCACGCCATCGAAGCGCGCCTGGGGCGAGCCTCCTCCGTAAGCCCACACCCCTCACCCTGCCCTTTCCCGCACGGGAGAGGGGACCCGCGGTCCCTTCTGACGTTGCAGGGATCGGACGACCGAAGACGGCGGGGCCGACAGGCCCTATCTTGACTCACAAAGCCGCCTCCGCCGCCCGCGGAGCCGGCCCGTCAGGCGCGAGAAGGCCGATGACGATCCACAGCGACATCCGAGACGGCGATCCCCGCCCCCTCCACCACGCCAAATCCGAGGCGCCGGAGGTGCTGTACGTCCCGCGCTACACCGGCGTGCAGCGCGTCAACCACTGGATCACCGCGATCCTGTTCACCCTGCTGACCCTATCGGGGCTGGCGATGTTCACGCCCTACCTGTTCTCCCTCACCGGCCTGTTCGGCGGCGGGCAGGCGACCCGGGCGATCCATCCCTGGTTCGGCGTGGCGCTGGCGGTCAGCTTCTTCTTCCTGTTCGTGCGCTTCTGGAAGCTCAACATTCCCAACAGGGACGACGTCGAGTGGACCAAGCACATCGGCGACGTGGTCACCAACCGCGAGGACCGGCTGCCGGAACTCGGCAAGTACAATGCCGGCCAGAAGGGTGTGTTCTGGGGCCAGACCGCGCTGATCGGCGTGATGTTCGTCACTGGCCTCGTGATCTGGAACACCTATTTCGGCGGCCTCACCTCCATCGAGACCCAGCGCTGGGCGCTCCTGGCCCATTCGCTGGCCGCCGTGATCGCCATCGCGATCATCGTGGTCCACGTCTACGCGGGCATCTGGGTGCGCGGCACCGGCCGGGCGATGGTGCGCGGCACGGTCACCGGCGGCTGGGCCTATCGGCATCACCGCAAGTGGTTCCGGCAGATCGTCGGTGGCAAGGCCCGCCACGGCTCGGTGGACAAGCGCGGATCCTGAACGCGTGGCCCGTTTTTTCAAGCGTACGCCCGCGTCGCCCGCCGCGGACGCGAAGACCGCGCAGGCGACGGAGCCGAAGCCCCGCCGCCGCGATTTCAGCGAGCTGAAGCCCGATCCCGACAAGATCGGCATCTCGGGCTCGGTGCCGTTCGTGCGCCTGCCCGATCCGACGACGCTGTTCGCCGACCGGGCCGCGCGCCTGTCGGAGGCCGCGCCCGGGCATCCGCTCGAGGCCTATCTGCGCTTCGTCGCCGAGGTCGCCCGCGCCCAGGCCGTGGTTCAGGCGAAGGGTCCGCCCGTGGCGGCACCCGAGGCTGCCGATCTGGCGCTCCGGAGCGAGCACGGCATGCCGCTCCTGTCTCGGCATAGCCTGGAGGTCGATCGGGGCTTCGACGATTTCCTGCTGGCCCTCCTCGGCGAACTCGACCTCGCCACGGCGCCCGAGGCGTCGGCCGCGGCCCGCGAGACTCTGCGCGGGGCCTCCCGGGAGGACCGCCTCGACCTCGCCCTGCAGGTCTTCGAGGGAGCGCTGCCGGTCGACCGGATCGCCGAGTGCGTGTTCGTGTCGGCGGCCCTGCAGATCCGCCTCGCCGAGCTGGCCGCGCGCCTCGACACCGGCAGCCTGAAGCCGGTCGCCGACGGGGTCTGCCCGTGCTGCGGCGGCGCGCCGGTGGCGAGCGTGATCGTCGCCTGGACCCCGGCCGACAAGGCCCGGTACCTCAGCTGCTCGCTCTGCGGCACGTATTGGAACCACGTCCGGATCCGGTGCACCGYCTGCGGGTCCGGCGAGGGGATCAGCTATTACGGGCTGGACGAGGTCTCGAAGGATGTCCAGGTCGAGAGCTGCACGACCTGTCACAGCTACATCAAGCACCTGCACCAGCACCGGGCGCCATCCCTCGATCCGGTGGCCGACGACATCGCCTCCTATGGGCTCGACCTGAAGATCGCCGAGGAAGGGTTCCGCCGGGCGGGCCTCAACCTGATGTTCGTGATCTAGCCGGAAGGCCGCACCCTCGTCCGGCCCAGCCCTCTCGGGATGCGGGCGCCGGCCTGACATGGCGCGCGATACCAGGGGCTGACTCACCGCGCAGCTTCGACCGACCCCGATCGCACGGGATCAGGATCGGCGGGCGGCGCGGCCGGCTCAGCGGTAACCGAAGCGGCTCTTGGCGGCGGCCAGGAGGTGGAGGGCTTCGCCCGACTTGCCGGCCGAGCATTCCGCCGCAGCCTGGGCGAGGTCGGCGTTGAAGCGGTCGCCCACCGGCTTGTTGAGATTGCCCGTGGCCACGTCGCTGTCGACGATCGCCTTGGTGCGGGCGATCTCGGGACCGCAGCCGCTGCCCGTGGGCAGCGCGATCGGAGCCGGGACGATCGGCGAGGGCTCCGCGACCGCGGGGGCGCTGCGCTGCTGGCAGGCGCCCAGCGCCGCGACGGCGAGGGCGGCGAGGCTGAGGCGCATCGGCAGACGGGACGCGGGCACGGCGATCATCCTGTTGGGGCGCGGGGGGGGCTGCGCCGGCAGGGTTTTGAGCCGAGCGTGGCAGTGGGTCAATCGGCGCGGCGACACGCCAGCCCGACCTACGATGCGGTCAGGCTGAACCGGAGCCGCAAAATTCCACGGCCCAAGAAGGAGGTCGGCGCGCGCCGCTGCCAAATCCGCTCAGCGGCGCGCACCAAATCGTGACGGCGGCTACTTGGCCTTGTCGGCGAGCGCCTTCAGGCCGGACTCGTAGATGCCCTGGATCGCATCGGTGGCGACCGTGTCCGGCGCGCCCTTGGCGTTGAAGGTTCCGGTCCAGGTCACCTTCGAGCCCGAACCCGCCGGGGCGACCGAGAGGGTGGACTTGTAGTCGGAGACCGGCAGCGGGCTCTCCAGGATCGTGTAGGTGTAGCTCATCACCTTGTCGTCCCGGGAGACCTGCTCCTCCTTGATGGTGCCGCCACCCTTCAGGCTGAGGGTGCGGACCTTCATGCCGTCCTTGTCGGAGAGCGCGCATTTCTCGATGGCCGGGTGCCAGTCGCCGATGCCACAGAACTCCCCGATGGTCTGCCAGACCTTGGCCGGGGGCGCGGCGATATCGGCCGAGCGGGTCACCTCCAGGGCGTAGCCCGGCACGGTGGCCGCGGCGAGCGCCAGGGCGGCCAGGGGAAGGGATCGGCAGAAAGCGAAGGGCATCTCGGGGTGTCTCCGTCCGTCTCAAATCGCGACCGGGGCCGCGCAGGCTCTGATGGCCGCAAGGGAGCTAGGCCGAAGCGACTCGTTCGGCAATAGGCCTCGACGTGGAAGCGACGCGGCGACGATCAAAGTGAGCCGAGTGTTTCTGGTCTTGCCGTATTGGTCGATCAAAACAGATCGACTTTTGAACGTGACCAATATTACCGCGAATATGTTCGCTCGGGACGGATGGCGGGACTCTCACGGGTCTCGACGCGTTCGCGGGAGAGACGCACGGGTAGCGTAATGATCCGTCTATATACTCAGCTTTAGGTCATGCGTGGTACCTATATTTTTGAAAAACAAAATATAAAGCTTGTATTTGGCAGCAAAGACGCGAGCTATCCGGACTTTTTCTCTTAATCTGTCTCGTCTTGATTCMGTTGCGGATTGCTGCGAACTCGGCAGCGCTGCATAGGAGCAGGACGCTGAACGGCAGGCCGATCCGGAGCGGCTGTCGGCTCGGGCTAGGCGCGACGCGATGCTGATGGCCGAGATCCGGCGCGTTCAAGCGGCGAACTTCGGCGTCTGCTGGCTCAGGAAGGCGTGGCGTCAGCTCGCCCGCAAGGAGATCGCGGTGGCGCGCGGCACGGTCGCCCGGCTGATGCGGGCGATGGGCTTGGCCAGCGTCGTGGTGCGCGGGCGCAGGGTCCGCACCACCGTGCCCGATCCAGCTGCGGCCGGCCCCCCGCGACCCGGGTAATCGGAAGTTCAAGGGAGCAGGCCCTACGCGAGCGCCACCCCTTTGCCGGAAGCGGCCCCGTCGGCCATCCTCGATCTCCTCAACAGGCTGCAGACGCCGCGCGGCCCGAATAGTAAAGTCGCCTTCGAACACCCGCCCTGATATCAATTTCCCAAAGTGGTGCTAGCGCGGGCCGAGACCCGGATTGCGGCCTGGCAGGCGCGGAACCACCGTGCCGCGCCGCTCGATCGGCGCGTCGCACGCGTAGGCGAATTCGCTCTTCAGCGGATCGAACACGGTCTCGCCGGTGATCCGGCAATCTTCCCGCACCGTCTCGTCGAGATAGGCCCGGGCGGCGGTGCGGAAGCGCTTCACCCGGGTCGCGTCCGGCTCCGGATCGATCCGCGCCTCGCTCAGGTTGCAGCCGGCATATTCGCGCAGGGCGTTCGAGACGATCAGCATCCGGCGCTGCTGCCGGTTATCGTAGACCTCGTAGGGCTCCTTGCAGCCGATCGTCACCACCTGAGGGGTGAGCGCCACATAGTTCCGCGAGATATAGGAAAACCCGGTGGTGCAGCCGGCGAGGCCGAGGGCGGCGAGGCCGAGGGGCAGCAGAGCTGCGGGTCGTCGCATCCGCGTCATTCCAAGCTGGTCCCGGCCCGCGTCCCGGATCCGCCGCCTCTCCGGCGGGGCACGGGCCAGCATTGAAACGGCTCCGCTTGCGCCGTCAATGCGTTTCTCGGCCCGTCCCGTCCGGCGAGGCGCCGGATCGGCCGCATGGCCGGGCCGACACCGGTCCAAGCGTAGCGGTCCCGCCCTTGCAGAACACTTGCGGAACGTTTAACCTGTTCGTGATTTGTTTCGGAGACCGTCACGTGGCGGTCCGCCAAGCCGCGAGTCCCCCGTCGATGCTCACGCGCAAGCAGCTGGACCTCCTGCGATTCATCCAGAGCCGGATGCAGGAATGCGGTGTCCCGCCGTCCTTCGACGAGATGAAGGACGCCCTCGACCTCAAGTCGAAATCGGGCATCCACAGGCTGATCACGGCCCTCGAGGAGCGCGGCTTCCTGCGGCGCCTGCCGAATCGGGCGCGTGCCATCGAGGTGATCCGCATCCCCGAGAGCCTGACCCAGGCGCCCCCGACCGCGGCTTCGGCAGAGCCTCGCCGGTTCACGCCGAGCGTGGTCGAGGGCGGCAAGTCCAAGCAGCCGCCCGCACCGGCGAGCACGCGGATCCTCGACGAGGCCGGCCGCGCCATCTCGATTCCCGTGATGGGCCGGATCGCGGCCGGCACGCCGGTCTCCGCGATCCAGAACCAGAGCCACGCCATCACCCTGTCGCCGGACTTCGTGGCCGGCGGCGAGCACTACGCCCTTGAGGTGCGCGGCGACTCGATGGTCGAGGCCGGCATCCTCGACGGCGACCTCGTGGTGATCCGCAAGCAGGACACTGCCAACACCGGCGACATCATCGTGGCCCTGATCGACGACGAGGAGGCGACCCTCAAGCGCCTGCGTCGCCGGGGCTCCTCGATCGCCTTGGAAGCCGCCAATCCGGCCTACGAGACCCGCGTGCTCGGGCCCGACCGGGTGCGCATCCAGGGACGCCTGGTCAGCCTCGTCCGCCGCTACTGAAGCGGCTCGGCGGGCGCGTCGCCGGAGACGGCGCCGTTGCCTGACCCGTCGGTTTCCGGAGGCGGAGCCTCCGCGGTGTGGGATCCGTCCGACCCGGATGTGACGGGCGTCCGCAGGCGCGGCTCACGTGCCGGTCCCGGCCGCCAGGGTACGGCGCGGCCGTCGGCACGGGTGTACCGGGTGGCGAAACCGTCACCCTCGGCCCGGAGGGCGACCGCTCCGTGGGCGGTGAGGACGCGCCGGTCGATCACCAGCGGGCGCGTGCAGGTCGGGGGCGCCACGAGGCCGGTGATCACCACTGCGGCGCGGGCGCAATCCTCCGGGAAGGCGCGCCGATCCCGGACGAGGGCCACCGCTCGGCCGTCCGGCAGGCGCGCCGTGCAGCCGAGGTGGTCGCAGCGGCCGCTGCCCTGCGGTGCGACCAGCGTTGCGGGCCGCCGTCCGTCACCGTCCGCCTTCAGCCATTGCTCGAGGACGAAGCCGGAAGGGCTGCCCAGCACCGTGAGGCGTCCGTCTGGCCCCCGGACCGCGGCTCCTGCGCCCTGTCGGTCGACGTAGAGGTCGTAACGGTCCGGCCTGGCCGCGAGGACGAGGCCGACCAGGGCAGGCGCCAGGGCGAGCCAGCGCAGGCGCGAGGCTGGGAGCGTCGCCAGCAGCAGGCCGAGGGTCAGCAGGATCAGCGCCGACGTGCCGAAGGCCGGCACGACGACGATCGCCCGCTCGAACCCGGCGATCCAGTCGGAGACGACGAGCATGCCCCCCACCGCCTGACCCATCAGCCACCAGATCGGCCGGTCCTGGGCGAAGGGATAGGCCAGGATCCCGATCACCGCCGACGGCATCACCACGAGGGAGACCAGCGGCAGGGTCAGTGCGTTCCCGACAAGCCCGAAGGGCTGAACCGTCTGGAAATGATAGGTGGCGAAGGGCGCGGTCGCGATCTGGGCCACGAGGGTCGTGGCCAGGGTCCCGGTCACCGCCGAGAGGCCGGTGCCGACGAGCCGCCCGAGCCGCCCCGCCCCGGGGCGCACGAACAGCCGCCCGTCGATCAGCCGGGCGCAGGCGATCAGCCCGGCCACGGCGCCGAACGACATCTGGAAGCTCGGGCCGAGCAGGCCCTCGGGCTCCCGGGCGAGGGCGATCAGGGCGGCCAGCGCGAGGTTGCGCATCGACAGGGCCGGCCGGTCCGCCAGGATCGCGCCCAGCATGATCAGGGTCATGATCAGGGAGCGCTCGGCGGCGATGTCCCAGCCCGAGAAGGCGCAGTAGGCGGTGACCCCGACCATGGCGAAGCCGGCGGCGATCTTCTTGATCGGCCAGACCAGCGCGCAGTACGGCACCGCGGCGAGGACCGCCCGCACCAGCCAGAAGACCACGCCGGCGGCCAGCACCATGTGGAGCCCCGAGATCGACACCACGTGGTAGATTCCGGCGGCGCGGAGCGCGTCGTTGGTCGCCGGCGCGATCAGTCCCCGCTTGCCCGTTACAAGAGCCGCCGCCACCGCGCCCGCTTGTCCCCCTGCGGCCTGCGCGATCCGGCGGGTCAGCGCGTTGCGGGCCTCGTCCAGCAGAGCGGCGAGGCGCAGGCTCATGGGCGGCGGCTCGGTCGGCGCCCGGATCGCGACCGCGCCGACGAGCGAGCCCACCGCGCCGAGTCCCTGGAAATACGCGTCCCGGGCGAAGTCGTAGCCGCCCGGCCGGGCGGCCTCCGGCGGCGGCAGCAGCCGGGCGGTGGCGGCGACGACGTCCCCGGGGCGCGGGATGGGGGTCCTGCGGAACGAGACCCGCACCCGCACCGGCCGCGACTCCGGCGCGAGCCCCGCGAAGGTCTCGACGCGGATGATCAGTCGGGCGCCGACCTCCCGCTCGTCGAGCGCCTCGACCATCCCGACCAGCGGGCCGATGGTGGTGCGGGTGAGGATCGGGGCGGCGACCTGCGCGACCCGCCAGGTCGCCGCCGCGAAGCCGAGGAACGCGGCCGCCACGCCGAGGGCCAGCGCCAGGGCCGCCGGCCGCGCCCCCAGGATCGGGGTCGGCGCCAGGGCGAGACCCGCGCCGATCAGGGGCGCGGCTAGGAGCGGCGTGCCATCCGCCGCCACGAAGTAGATGAGGATTCCGGCCCCGAACGCCACGGCCAGCCAGGGGAACAGCCGGCGCTGTTCGGCCTCCCGGACGAGGCCCTTGGCCACCCAGTGGCGGACTGCCGGGAGGGCGGGCGCGCGCGGGCCGGCCAGCGCCACAGCGCCACCCGCGAGCCTCGCGCCGATCCGTCGCATTGCCGCCACCCCGCACCGCGCGACCTGTCGTCGGCGGCCGGGCGATTCCCCAGGCGATTCTTAACCCATCCGCAGGCCCGTGCTACAGCCGGCGCTTCGTGCTACGGGCGCCGTGTCGAGACCCATCGACGCTCTCTCCGCCGCCCCGCCTCCACCCCTTCGCGCCTCGCCCCCGAACCTATCGGACCGATGTCCTCAGCCGTCGTCACGCGCTTCGCGCCCTCGCCCACCGGTTACCTCCATATCGGCGGAGCCCGCACGGCGTTGTTCAACTGGCTCTACGCCCGCCACACCGGTGGCCGGATGCTGCTGCGGATCGAGGACACCGACCGGGAGCGCTCGACCAAGGGCGCGATCGACGCGATCCTCGACGGCCTGTCCTGGCTCGGCCTCGACTGGGACGGCGACGTGGTCTTCCAGTTCGCCCGGGCCGAGCGCCACCGCGCCGTAGCCGAGGAGCTGCTGGCTGCGGGCCGCGCCTACCATTGCTACGCTACCGCCGAGGAGCTGGCGCAGATGCGCGAGACCGCCCGCGCCGAGGGCCGCGCGCCCCGCTACGACGGGCGCTGGCGCGACCGGGACCCGTCCGAGGCCCCCGCCGGGGTCAAGCCGGTGATCCGCCTGCGCGCGCCCCTCACGGGCGAGACCGTGGTCGACGACGCCGTCCAGGGTCGCGTCACCTGGGCCAACAAGGACCTCGACGACCTCGTGCTCCTCCGCTCGGACGGCACGCCGACCTACATGCTCGCCGTCGTGGTGGACGACCACGACATGGGCGTCACGCAGATCATCCGCGGCGACGACCACCTCACCAACGCCGCGCGCCAGACCCAGATCTTTTCTGCCCTCGGCTGGGAGGTCCCGACGATGGCGCACATCCCCCTGATCCACGGGGCCGACGGAGCCAAGCTCTCGAAGCGCCATGGCGCCCTCGGCGTCGAGGCCTATCGCGACCTCGGCTACCTGCCGGCGGCCCTGCGCAACTACCTCGTCCGCCTCGGTTGGAGCCACGGCGACCAGGAGGTCTTCTCCACCGAGGAGATGGTCGCGGCCTTCGATCTCGGCTCGGTCGGGCGCTCGGCGGCGCGGTTCGACTTCGCCAAGCTCGCCAACCTCAACGGCCTCTACATCCGCACCAGCGCGGATGCCGACCTCGTGGCGGCGATCGAGACCATCCTGCCGAATGTCGGCCCCGCGCGCGGCCTGTCGGCGCCGCTCCCGGCAGACCTGAAGGACAAGCTGACCCAGGCCATGCCGGGTCTGAAGGAGCGTGCCAAGACGCTGATCGAACTCCTCGACAGCGCCTATTACCTGTACGCGCAACGCCCCCTGGCGTTGGACGAGAAGGCCGGCGCCCTTCTCTCCGACGAGGGCCGCGCCCGCCTCGCGGGTGTTCGCCCGGCGCTCGAGGCGCTGACCGACTGGAACGCGGCCTCGACCGAGGGCGCCGTGCGCCTTTACGCCGAGACGGCCGGATGCAAGCTCGGGCAGGTGGCTCAACCCCTGCGCGCCGCGCTCACGGGCCGCACCACCTCCCCGCCCCTGTTCGACGTGATGGCGGTGCTGGGCCGGGACGAGACCCTGGCCCGGCTCGGCGATCAGGTGCCGCAGGGCTGAGACGGCCGGGCGCAGCCGGGAGCCCAGCGCCCCGGCCCGGATTTCGCTTGGCGGAATATGCTTGGCGTCGGGGTCGGGTTGTCACCGACCCCGTTGCTGCTGCAGTGCCGTTTGGGTAACCCATGCCAGTGAGCACCCGCAGCATAATGCGTGGTGCTCAGGCCCCCGGGACCGGCTCGGGCAGCCCGAGGCCGGCATCCGCCACGTCGCCAGAGAAGGGTCCACGATCCATGAGCGCACCCAGCACCATCACCGTGGACGGCAAGTCGGTCGAGCTGCCGGTTAAATCCGGCACGATCGGGCCGGACGTGATCGATATCGGCAAGCTCTACGCCCAGACCGGCGCCTTCACCTTCGACCCGGGCTTCACCTCGACGGCCTCGTGCGAATCGAAGATCACCTACATCGACGGCGACGAGGGCGTGCTGCTCTACCGCGGCTACCCGATCGAGCAGCTCGCCGAGAAGGGCGACTTCCTCGAGACCTGCTACCTGATGCTGTTCGGCGCCCTGCCGACCGCCGCCCAGAAGGCCGATTTCGACTACCGGGTCACGCGCCACACCATGGTGCACGACCAGATGAACCGGTTCTTTACCGGCTTCCGCCGCGACGCGCACCCGATGGCCGTGATGGTCGCCTCCGTGGGCGCGCTCTCGGCCTTCTACCACGACTCGACCGACATCACCGATGAGAGCCAGCGGCTGATCGCGTCGATCCGCATGATCGCCAAGATGCCGACGCTCGCCGCGATGGCCTACAAGTACTCGATCGGCCAGCCGTTCGTGTACCCGAAGAACGACCTCGACTACACCTCGAACTTCCTGCGCATGTGCTACGCTGTGCCGTGCGAGGATTACGAGGTGAACCCGGTCTTCGCCCGGGCGCTCGACAAGATCTTCATCCTGCACGCCGACCATGAGCAGAACGCCTCGACCTCGACGGTGCGGCTCGCGGGCTCGTCCGGCGCCAACCCCTTCGCCTGCATCGCGGCCGGCATCGCCTGCCTCTGGGGGCCGGCCCATGGCGGCGCCAACGAGGCGGCCCTCAAGATGCTGATGGAGATCGGCACCCCCGAGAACGTCAGCAAGTACGTCGCCAAGGCCAAGGACAAGAACGACCCGTTCCGCCTGATGGGCTTCGGCCACCGGGTCTACAAGAACTACGACCCGCGCGCCCGGATCATGCAGCACACCACCCACCAGGTGTTGAAGGAACTCGGCAAGACCGACGATCCGCTGCTGCACGTCGCCATGGAGCTGGAGCAGATCGCCCTCAAGGACGAGTACTTCATCGAGAAGAAGCTCTACCCGAACATCGATTTCTACTCGGGCATCACCCTCAAGGCGATGGGCTTCCCCACCGACATGTTCACGGTGCTGTTCGCGGTGGCCCGCACGGTGGGCTGGATCGCCCAGTGGGCCGAGATGATCGAGGATCCCTCGCAGAAGATCGGCCGTCCGCGCCAGCTCTACGTGGGTCCGGCCCAGCGCGATTACGTGCCGGTCGATCAGCGCGGCTGAGGCGGGACCTGTCCCGGGACGCGACCCAGGACACGACCATGGGGGCGGCCGAAAGGCCGCCCTTCGCGTGTGCGGAGGCCATCGATCTCCGCCTGCCCTGCCGCCCGCCCTACGACTGGGCGGCGATCCGCGCCTTCCTGGCCAAGCGCGCGATCCCGGGCGTCGAGACGGTGGCGCCCGACGGCTCGGCCTACCGGCGCACGGTCCGCGTCGCGGGTCGGTTCGGCCACCTGACGGCGGAGCCCGGCACGGATTGCCTGCGCGTCGTCCTCCGCGGCATCGATCCCGGACACGCCGCCGCGGTGGCGGAGCGCCTGGGCCGCCTGTTCGACTGCGACGCCGACCCGGCTGCCATCGCCGGCTGCCTGGCCCGGGATCCGGTCCTGGCCCCCCTCGTGGCGGCCCGGCCCGGGCTGCGCCTGCCGGGCGCCTGGGATCCGTTCGAGACCGGCTGCCGGGCGATCCTCGGCCAGCAGGTTTCGGTCTCCGCCGCGATCGGGTTGGCGGGCAGGCTTGTGGCGGCGTTCGGGACGCGGCTGCCGGAGCCGGTGGGCGTCCTGACCCACGTCTTCCCGACGGCGGCGGATCTGGTCGAGGCCGATATCGCCCTGGCGCTCAACATGCCGCGCGCCCGCGGCGCGGCGATCCGGGCGCTGGCGGCGGCGACGCTGGCCGAACCGGACCTGTTCGCTCCGGCCGAGTCGCTGGAGGCCGCGCTGCTGCGCTTCACGGCGATCCGCGGGATCGGGCCGTGGACGGCACAGTATATCGCCCTGCGGGCGCTCAAGCTGCCGGACGCCCTGCCGGTGGGCGATGTCGGCCTGCTGCGGGCTCTGGAGACCGGCACCGGTCGCCCGAGTCCGGCGGAGCTTCTGGCCCGGGCCGAGGCGTGGCGGCCCTTCCGCGCCTACGCGGCGCAGCACCTCTGGGCTGCGGACGAGGCGGCCGTTAAGGGGCGGTGACCGCCGCCCGTGACGTCGGCGCCGTCGTCGTTGCGAGCGGAGCGAAGCCATCCAGCGGCGCCACGTTCGTCAAGGTGGCGCTGCCCTGGGTCACTTCGCTGCGCTCGTGATGACGGAGCAACCGCCCTCTCCTCAGCGCCCGAACCGCTCGAACTTCGGGAAGCTGCGCGCCATCATCAGCCCGACCTCGGCCCGGTGGCCGAGCCACTTCTCCAGCACCGACGCGTTGGCGAGCCGCCCCTCCGGCGAGCCGTCCTGCCAGGGCAGGCCGTCCGCCAGCTTGAACACGTGCGCGTCCTGGAGCCGGCCGCTGCGGCAGCGCTGGAGCCGCACGCCCTTGCCGCGGGCGAGTTCCGCCACCTCGGAGATCGGGAAGATCAGCAGCAGCTTCTCCGTATTGACCACCGCGACGTGGTCGCCCTCGGCCGGCACCAGCACGGCCGCGGTGGCGTCTCCGTCGAGGCCGAGCACGCTCTTGCCCTTGCGGGTGTTGGCGACCAGCGCGTCGGCGGGCGCCACGAAGCCGCGGCCGTCCGAGCCCACGATGAGCAGTTTGGTCTCCGGCCGGTAGGGCAGAGCTGCCACGATCTCGGTGCCGTCGTCGAGGTCGGCCATCAGGCGCACCGGGTCGCCGAAGCCGCGCCCGCCCGGCAGCTTCGAGGCGTCGAGGGTGAAGACCTTGCCGTTCGTGGCGAGCAGCAGGATCTTCTGCGTGGTCTCGGTCGGGAACGCGATCTTCAGGGTGTCGTCGCCCTTGAACGCCACCCCCGACAGGTCGGCGACGTGGCCCTTGAGCGCCCGGATCCAGCCCTTGGTGGAGACGATCACGGTGATCGGCTCGCGCTCCACCAGGGCCGCGGTGAAGTCGATGCCGCCGACATCCGGCGGGCTCGCCAGCGTGGTGCGGCGGCGGCCCAGCTTGGTCTCGGGGCCGAAGGTCTTCTTCACGGCGCGGATCTGCGCCTGGATCGCCTTCCACTGCGCCGGCTCGGAGGCGAGCAGGGCGTCGATCTCGGCCTTCTCGGCGGTGAGCCCCTCGAACTCGCGCTTCAGCTCCATCTCCTCCAGCTTGCGCAGGGAGCGCAGGCGCGTGTCGAGGATCGCGTTGGCCTGGAGTTCGGTCAGCTCGAACCGGGCCATGAGGGCGGCCTTGGGCTCGTCCTCCTCGCGGATGATGCGGATCACCTCGTCGAGGTCGAGATAGACGATGAGCAGGCCGCCCAGGATCTCCAGGCGGCGGTCGATCTGGCCGAGGCGGTAGCGCGAGCGGCGCTGCAGGACCACGCGGCGGTGGTCGACCCATTCCCGCAGGCACTCGACGAGCCCGATCACCTTCGGCACGAGGCCGCCGACCAGGACGTTGAGGTTGAGCGGGATCCGGGCCTCGAGTTCCGTCAGCCGGAACAGCGATTCCATCAGGATCACCGGATCCACCGTGCGCGCGCGCGGCTCCAGCACGACGCGCACGTCCTCGGCCGATTCGTCCCGCACGTCGGCCAGGAGCGGCAGCTTCTTCTCCTGCAGGAGCTCGGCCATCTTCTCGATCAGCCGGCCCTTCGGGATGCCGTAGGGGATCTCGGTGACGACGATGTTCCAGGTGCCGCGGCCCAGATCCTCCTTGTGCCAGCGGGCGCGGACCCGGAAGGCGCCGCGGCCGGTCCGGTAGGCCTCGGCGATGGACTCGGCCGAGTCGACCAGGATGCCGCCGGTGGGGAAGTCCGGACCCTGCACGAACCTGGCGAGGTGCGCCGAGGTCGCCTCGGGGTGGTTGATCAGGTAGAGCGCCGCATCGCACAGTTCGGCGGCGTTGTGCGGCGGGATCGAGGTCGCCATGCCGACCGCGATGCCCTGGCTGCCGTTGGCCAGCAGGTTCGGGAAGGCCGCCGGCAGGACGATCGGCTCCTCCTTCTCGCCGTTGTAGGAGGGCCGGAAATCAACTGTGTCCTCGTCGATCCCGTCGAGGAGCAGCCGGGCGACCTCGGTGAGCCGCGCCTCGGTGTAGCGGTAGGCGGCCGGGCCGTCGCCGTCGATGTTGCCGAAATTGCCCTGGCCGTCGACCAGCGGGTAGCGCTGGGCGAAGTCCTGGGAGAGCCGCACCAGGGCGTCGTAGATCGCCTGGTCGCCGTGGGGGTGGAAGTCGCCCATCACGTCGCCGACGATCTTGGCGCACTTCTTATGCGCGGTATTCGGGTCGAGGCGCAGCAGCCGCATGCCGTACAGGATGCGCCGGTGCACGGGCTTCAGCCCGTCGCGGGCGTCCGGCAGCGCCCGGTGCATGATCGTCGAGAGCGCGTAGGCGAGGTAGCGCTCCTCCAGCGCCGATTTCAGCTCGACGCTCTCGATCCCGTCGCCGGACGGCGGCTCGAAGGGCTGGCCCATGACGGCTCCTCACACTCTCAATCGTCTCTGCCCGCGCGCCCGTCAGTCTGGTGCCGCGGAGCGGAGCCCGGAATCCAGACGCGTCGTCCCTGCCGGGCGAGGCTCCTCGCATCCGGCGCTGCGGCGATTCTGGATTCCGGGCCCGCCCGCAGCCCCCCGGAGCGACGGTTGAGAACAGAAAGCGAACATTACTCGGCCTCGCGACCGAGCGCAACGAATCGCGCCCGCTCCTCGGGAGGCCCGAGGCCGCGGGGCGCCCAGACGTGCCGGTCCAGGAAGTACCCCGTCAAGGTAAACCCTTGCGCAACGCCGTCGGGGCCGGGGGGGCCGCCCGCATGCAGGAAGCTCGGAAGTGCCAGCAGGCGGTCCCGGTACGGCTCGCCCGCCGAGGCGCTCACGGCCCGGCCGCTCTTCGGCGACACGTAGGCCAGGGCGTCGTTGTCGCCGGTGGCCGCGCAGGCGGTCAGGTCGAGGCCGAAGCCGAGTTCCGACAGGATCGCCAGCTCGAAGCGCACCATCAGGGGCGGCGCGATCGTCGGGTCGTCGAGGTGGGCGACCAGGATCCCGGCCGCCGCGTAGAGGCCTGGATGGGGATCGCGCTCGGGCAGGAGCCGCAGCAGGGCCGCCATGTGGCCCAGGCCGTAGAGGGCGAGGCTCGACCCGATCATCCGCGAGACCTGCGACTCGAGGGGCTCAACCCCGTAGGACCCGAGGCCCTCGTCGAGGCGCGCCCGCCACGTCAGCCGGACCCGGTTGCCGGGCTGCAGCACCGGCTGCATCCGGCGCGAGCGCCCGCCATGCACGAGTCCCAGATGGCGCCCGTGGTTCTCGGTCATCGCCTCCAGGATGACGCCGGTCTCCCCGTGCCGGCGCAGGCCGAGCACCAGGGCGTCGTCGGTCCATTGCATCGCGGGTCGCGTCACGCGGTGAGAGGGGCGCGGCGCGCGACGGACGCGTTCCGCTCATCAGACCCATATAGGAAGGCGTGCGGTCCGGCGCTGCCCGCGCGCATTGTCCAGCCCCGGGCAACCTCGGCGGCGTAGGCAGGGCCGATGCCGCCCCGCGCCGCCCTCGCCGCCTGCCTGATCCTGATCGCCGCCGGGGCGCAGGCCGCGCCGCGGCCCCCGAAGCCCGTGACCGAGGACGCGCCCTCCCCGGCCCTCCTCCAGCGGATCGCCGCCCTGGCGCTCAAGCAGGTCGCCTTCGGCTCGGTCTCGCTGCTGCCGGTGCGGTTCGAGGGCAGCCGGATCGCCGGGCCGATCGCGGATGCCGGCCGGGTGATCTACTGCGTGTCGGGCCGGATGTACGGCCGCACCTTCGGCAAGCCCGAGCGGCCGAGGGCGGTGATGCGTTACGCGGCCGACCGGTTCGAGGTGATCGACGACGACGAGGTCTGCACCGGCCATCGCAGCCGACCCTTCCTCGAACTGGACGCGATGGGCAACAAGCCGTGACGGATCCGCGTTGACGGGCCATGCCCGCCGATGCCACCCGCGCCCTCGACCTCAGCCTCGACCTGATCGCCCGTGCCCATTCCGAGCCGGTGCCCGACGATCCGAGCGCCCTCGACGTGCTGAGCGACGCGGAACTGCGCCCGGGGCTCGACGCGATCGTCGCCGGGCGCGAGGGCCGCGACCTCTGGGTCTTCGCCTACGGCTCGCTGATGTGGAATCCGGAGTTCGCGGTCATCGAGCGCCGGATCGGCACCGTCCGCGGCTTCCATCGCCGATTCTGCCTGCTCCAGCGCCGGTTCCGCGGCACGCCGGAGCGACCGGGCTTCGTCCTGGCCCTCGATCGCGGCGGCCTCTGCCGGGGCGTCGCCTTCCGCCTGCCGGGCATGGAGATCCGCGAGACGCTGATGCCGGTCTGGCGACGGGAGATGCGCGGCCGGGGCTACGTCGCCCGTTGGCTGCCGGTCGCCACCGAGGCCGGGACCGTGTCGGCGCTGACCTTCCTGGCCAACCGCGCCAGCGACCGCTACGCCGGCCGCCTCTCGGACGCCGAGATCGCGGAGAAGATCGCCGCCGCCTGCGGGCACAAGGGACCGAGCGCGGAATACCTGTTCCGGACCGTGGAGGCCTGCGAGCGCCTCGGCATCCGCGACCGCCATCTCTGGAATCTCCAGGCCCTGGTGGCGGACCGGCTCCGGGTCTGCGTGCCCGGGGCGTGAGGTTCAGGTCCAGGCGCGCTTCATCACCACCGCGACGCGACCGCCCGCATGCTCGGCATCGGGGTTGCGCGGCTCCCGGATGCCGGGGGCGCGGCCGGTGGTGACGTAGACCAGGAGGGTGAGGGCGAGCAGGATCTTCGTGCGCATGGCGACGCTCAAGCTTGAGCGCCGGTGCATAGGATCGATCGCTTTTTAAGGAGTTGCTGCGCTGCACACAGGTGGACTTGCAGCCGGATTTCTGCGGGCGTGGTGAAGGAAGGGTTGCGGGCCGGCCGCGTTCGTCTATGCCGCCGGCCCGGGATGTCCACAGGCGGAGGATGAGATGCGGCTCCGGATCGGCGTAGCCCTCGCGGTCGTCGGCATCGCCGCCGTGGCGCTCCTGGCGGGGCCGCTGAGTCGCGGCGACCGGCTGTCCGACATCCTCACCGGGCAGACACCGCTGCTCGCCGGCGGCGCCCGGGCGCCCGGTGGCAGCGCGACCCTCACCGGCGCCGCGGAGCTGGGGCCGGATCGGCGCCCGGCGACCCTGCACCTCGCCTGCGATCCGGGCGGGACCGGCCTTTCGGCGGCGCTGACAGTACCGCGCTTCGCCGAGCTGGCGCCGCGCTTCGACTTCGCCGGGCTCGCAGGTTCCGGCAGCGAACCCCCCCTCACCGGCATCCTGGTTTCCAGCGCGGGCAGCGTGCGCTCGGTGCGGATCCCGGTTCAGGGCGCGGCAACCGGGGCGGATGCGGGTTTCACCCTGACGGTGACGGGCGCCCGCCGCGGCGACGATCCCCTGCGCGGGCTCGCCCAGGCGCTCAGCCAGCCCGGCGCCAAGCTTACCTGGACGCAGGCGAGCCCACGCTCCGGCGATCCGGCCCTGACCGCGACGGCCACGGTGGCGGAGGCCGACGCCGCCGCGCTGAAGGACGCCCTCGCCGGCTGCCTCGCGGCGCCGTTCTAGCTCACCTCCACCTGCACCACCCCTGGCACGGTCCGGAGCTGGCCGGCCAGCGTCGGCGTCGCCTGGAACTTGCCGGGCAGTCGGATCTCCACCTCGCGGCTGCCGCCGTCGAGCTTGAGGATCAGCGAGACCTCGCTCTCCCCGCGCATTGACAGACGCTGCTGCACGGGCGCGACGCCGCGCGGATCGCTCAGGTGGATGCGGATCCCCTTCTGGTGGCGGGCCACCGCCTGGTCTAGGGGCTCGGCGGTGAGGATCCGGGCGCGCACGTCCTCGCCCTCCAGGTTCGCCTGGAGCTGGAGCACGAGCGGGCGGCCCGGCTCCAGGATGTCGCGGTACTGGCCGAGGCCCTCGGAGAAGATGATCGCCTCGAAATGGGCGGTCCGGTCCGACAGGGTGACGATGCCCATCTTGTTGCCGGTCTTGGTGCGCCGCTCCGCCCGGTCGAGCACGGAGGCCGCCACCCGGCCGACGCTGGAGGTCCCGGCCCGCACCGCGCGGCAGAAATCGGTCCAGCTCTGCACCCGCAGCTTGTCGAGCAGGTCGCCATACTCGTCGAGGGGATGGCCGGAGATGAAGAACCCGATCGCCGCGTATTCCCGCTTCAGCGTGTCGGCCATCGGCCAGATCTCGTGCGGGGGGATCCGCAGGGACACGTCGTCCGCCACCACGCCGCCGAACATGTCGGTGACGCCGGCGGATTCGGCTTCCGCCGCGCTGGCGGCGAGCTTCATCATCGGCTCGACCGCCGCGAAGGCCCGCGCCCGGTCGGGCTCGATGCAGTCGAGCGCCCCGGCCTGGACGAGGCTCTCCAGGGTGCGCTTGTTGATCTGCCGCGGGTTGAGGCGGCGGGCGAGGCAGGCGAGGTCCTTGAACGGCCGATCGCCCCGGGCCTCCACCAGCGCCCGCACCGCTTCGCGGCCGACGCCCTTGATGGCCGCGAGGGCGTAGAAGATCTTGCCGTCGCGCACCTCGAACACCTCGCCGGAGGTGTTGATCGAGGGCGGCTCCACCGTGATCTTGAGGCGCTGCGCGTCCTGGCGGAATTCGGCGAGCTTGTCGGTGTTGTCGATGTCGAGCGTCATGGCGGCGGCCAGGAACTCGACCGGATAGTTCGCCTTCAGATAGGCGGTCTGGTAGGTGAGCAGCGCGTAGGCCGCGGCGTGGCTCTTGTTGAAGCCGTAATCGGCGAACTTGGCGAGCAGGTCGAAGATCTCGTTGGCCTTGGCCTTGGTCAGGCCGCGCTCGGTGCAGCCCTTGAGGAACCGGTCGCGCTGCGCGTCCATCTCGGCGCGGATCTTCTTGCCCATGGCGCGCCGGAGCATGTCGGCCTCGCCGAGCGAGTAGCCGGCGAGGACCTTGGCGATCTCCATCACCTGCTCCTGGTAGACGATGATGCCGAATGTCTCCTTCAGCATCGGCTCCAGCTTCGGATCCGGGTACCAGGTCGCCTCGTTGCCGGCGTCGCGGCCGAGCTTGCGCTCGCAATAGACCGGGATGTTGGCCATCGGGCCCGGCCGGTACAGCGCCACCAGGGCGATGATGTCCTCCAGCCGGTCGGCCTGCATCTCGCAGAGCGCCTTGCGCATGCCGGCCGATTCCACCTGGAACACGCCGACCGTCTCGCCGCGGCCCATCGGGCCGTAGGTCTTCGGGTCGTCGAGCGGCAGCGAGGCGAGGTCGATGTCGATGCCGCGCGCCTTCAGGAGATCCGTGCAGCACCGCAGCATGGTCAGAGTCTTGAGGCCGAGGAAGTCGAACTTCACCAGCCCGGCCTGCTCGACCCACTTCATGTTGAACTGGGTGACCCGCATGCCGGTCTTCGGGTCTCGGTAGAGCGGGACCAGTTCCTCCAGGGGCCGGTCGCCGATCACCACGCCGGCCGCGTGGGTCGAGGCGTGGCGGTGCAGGCCCTCCAGCTTCTTGGAGATGTCGATGAGCCGGCCGACGATCGGCTCCTCCTCCATGGCCTGCTGCAGCTTCGGCTCACCCTCGATCGCCTGGGCGAGCGTCACCGGGTTGGCCGGGTTCTGCGGAACGAGCTTGGTCAGCTTGTCGACCTGCCCGTAGGGCATCTCCAGGACGCGGCCGACGTCGCGCAGCACGCCGCGGGCGAGCAGCGTGCCGAAGGTGATGATCTGCCCGACCTGCCCCTCGCCGTAGCGTTGCTGCACGTAGCGGATCACCCGCTCGCGGCCCTCCACGCAGAAGTCGATGTCGAAATCCGGCATCGAGACGCGCTCGGGGTTGAGGAAGCGCTCGAACAACAGGCCGAAGCGGAGCGGGTCGAGGTCGGTGATCAGCAGCGACCACGCCACCAGCGAGCCGGCGCCCGAGCCGCGGCCCGGCCCCACCGGGATGTCGTGGTCCTTGGCCCACTTGATGAAGTCCGAGACGATCAGGAAGTAGCCCGGGAACTTCATCGACACGATGACGTCGAGTTCGAACGCGAGGCGCTTGCGGTAATCCTCTTCCGAGAAGCCCGGCGCCGTGCCGTGCTGCTTGAGGCGCAGCTCCAGCCCCGCCTCGGCCTGCCGGCGCAGCTCGGTCGGCTCGTCGGCCGAGACCGCCTGCACGCCCGTCTCGGCGGCCTCCGCCAGGGCCTCGGCCATGGGGGGCGTCTCCCCCGCCGCCACGGCGCCGAAATTCGGCAGGATCGGCTTGCGGGTCCGTGCCCGCACGGCGCAGCGCATGGCGATCTCGACCGTGGCCTGGAGCGCGTCCGGCAGGTCGCGGAACAGCTCGGCCATCTCGGCGCGGGTCTTGAAGGCGTGGCTCGGCGTCAGACGGCGGCGGCGCTCGTCCGAGACGAGGCGGCCCTCCGCGATGGCGAGCAGCGCGTCATGGGCGTCGTAATCGTCGGGCTTGGCGAAGTAGGGCTCGTTGGTCGCCACGATCCCGAGACCGTGGCGGCCGGCGAGGTCGAGGAGCGCCGTCTCGATCCGCCCCTCCTCGGGCAGGCCGTGGCGCTGCAGCTCGACATAGAGCCGGTCCTCGCCGAAGGCCTCCTTGAGGCTCCTGAGGCGGCCGAGGGCCAACTCGGGCCGCCCGGCCCGGAATGCCGCGTCGAGGGGGCCGGACAGGCCGCCCGTGAGGGCGATCAGCCCCTCCGAGGCACCGACGAGGGCCGCGGCGTCCAGGCGCGGCGCCTCGCCGAGGGCCGTATCGAAATAGGCGCGGCTCGCCAGCCGCAGCAGGTTGGCGTAGCCGGCCTCGTCCTGGGCGAGGAGCACGATGCCGTGGCTCGTCGGCGCCTGCCGCTGGTGCGGATCGGCGGCCTCGAACGCCACCGAAAGCTGCACCCCGGCAATCGGCTGAACGCCTTCGCCAGCCGCCTTCTCGGAGAATTCCAGCGCCCCGAACAGGTTGTTGGTGTCGGTGAGCGCCAGGGCCGGCTGCCGGTCGGCCACCGCCGCCTTGATCAGGGAGCCGACCTTCAGCGCCCCTTCGAGCAGGGAATAGGACGAGTGGACGTGGAGGTGGACGAATCCGACCTCCTTGAGCTGGCGTGGCATGGCCGACCTTGTTCAGGGGTCGGGCAGCATCCCCGCTCGCCGGCTCCAAGTCGACGTGTGCCGGGCCGCCGATAGACGATATCCACCGGTCGTGCCCCGGAAGCACCAGTTCGGGCCAAGCCTGTGGATGATCTCCCCTGCAGGGCCGATCGCCTGTGTATAACCGGCCTCTCGGAGGAACCGGGGGCGCGTTGGAAAAATCCGGCTAACGAACCGGTGCCAAGGCTATCGCCCAGGCGCCGACCGCCGCGAACAAAAGTCCGAATGCCATGAACTCGACCATTCCGGTCAGGACCATCCGCTTCAGCATCGTCGTACCTCCCGCGTTCCGGTCCCAGTATGTTCATGTTTTGTTCTAATGATAGAGGCGGCGCGCAATAATTCCTGCGCGTCTATCGGTTACGGTAAAAAGTGTCTTGATGCGGATCGGGCGTGCTGGCATGCCCTCGCGCCGAGACGAACTCGTCATCTGATCGGGGGGTTCGAAGGAGCAAGCCATTCCCGCGCACCGGACGGTCGAACGGTTCGACGTCGCCCTCGTGGCCGTCGGCACACACGGCGACGTGCTGCCGTTCATCGCGCTGGGTCACGAGTTGTTGAAGCGTGGTCACGGCGTCTCGCTGGCGGCTCCGGCTCCGTTCGAGGCGATGGCCCGCCGGGCCGGCCTCGCCTTCCAGCCCCTCGGCACGGTGGCGGATTACGAGGCGGTGATCCGCCAGCCGGATCTGTGGCACCCGCAACAGGGCTTCCGGCCGATGTTCGACTACGCCCTCCAGGTCGCCGAGGCGGCCTGCCTGTGGCTCGGGGCGACCCGGGGACGGGGCGTCGACCTCCGTGTGGTCGCCTCGCCGCTCGGATGGGGGGCACGGCTCGCGCAGGATCTCTACGATCTCCCGACCGCGACGCTGCACGTGATGCCGTTCCTGATCGAGAGCCGGTACGATCCGCCCCGCCTGCCGGGCCTGCCGCTGCCGCGATTCCTCCCGGCTTCCCTGCGGGCCTACGTGAATCTCGGCGTCGATCAGGTCGCGGTCGGTCCGTTCACGCTGCCGCCGCTCAACGCCCTGCGCGCGCGACTGGGCCTCGACCCAGTCTACCGGCTGCGGCACTGGTGGAACAGCCCGACCGGTATGCTCCTGATGTTCCCAGACTGGTACGCCGCGCCGCAGGCCGATTGGCCGAACCAGGCGGTGCAGCTCGGCTTCCCGCTGGTCGACCGGTTCGGCGACGTGGCGGCCATGCCGCCGGAGCTGGAGGCATTCCTCCAGGCAGGCGCGCCGCCGGTCGTGTTCACCTACGGCTCGGCCATGCGCCAGGGCGCCGGCTTCTTCGACACCGCGGTGCGGCTGTGCCGGCGCATGGGCCGCCGCGGCGTTCTGCTCGCCCCGCAGGGCGGCCAGATCCCGAAGCCGCTGCCCGCCGAGATCATCCACCTGCCCTACGCGCCGCTGAGCGCCCTCCTGCCGCGCAGCGCGGCCCTGGTCCATCACGGCGGCGTCGGGACGGTGGCGCAGGCACTGGCCGCGGGCGTTCCGCAACTCGTCGTTCCGGTAGCCTTCGACCATTTCGATGAGGGGCGGCGGCTGAAGGACCGCGACCTGGGTGCCACCTTGAGCCGCCGCGCCTTCCGCCCGGCTCGGGCGGCCCGGGTGCTCGGCCGTCTGCTCACCGATCCCGCGGTGGCACGCGCAACGGCGGCCGCGAAGGCGCGGATCGCGGGGAGTTCCGACGCCATCCTCGACGCCTGCGACTACGTCGAGGCGCTGACGAGTCCCGCCATCCGATCCGGACCGCGCCCCGCGGCCGCGGAGGGTGAGTCCGGAGCGGGATCTCGGGGCGGCCCCTGATCGCTCCAGCCGGGCGGACCCGGACAGGGCTGTCCGCGCGCGAGCGGCGCCGCCCCTTGATGGGAGCGGCGCACGCAGGTCAATGGCTCAGCAGGGTCGTGGCCGAGCCGTAGAGCGTCATGAGCAGGCCGGTCACGAAGGCGCCGATCATGACGTAGGAGAGAGCCTTGAGCTTCATCCGGCCTCCGGTCTGATCAGCAGCGGTAACCGCCGGCGGTCTGGCCGTACTGCTTGACCGGCCGGGTCTGCTGGTCAGCGTTGCCCTCCGCGGCCGAACTCAGCGGGCAGCCCACATAGGCGGGATTGTCGTGGACCCCGAGGCCCAGTGAGCCGGTGGTCTCGATTTCGGAGTTGGCGAAGCCGGCCCAGCGGGCGCCGTTGGCCGCCATGGCGGACGAGATCGGAGCCACGCCAAGGACAAGCGCGGTGACGACGGCGGCGATACGGGTCTTCATGGTGGTTATCAAACTCCTCCGCAGTACAGTCCGATCAATCGGCCCTGTTTCGTCTTGCGTGATCTGAAGATAGGGAGCCGGTGTCTTCCATGACGTGCCTCGACGCACGCGGCGCGCGGGATTAAAATGCGCCACCTCTTCGGGCCGATCGGTCGCGCGGGCGCGTCGCGCAGCCCCCGCGGAGACACGCCCGGCGGCGGCGCGGCCGCCGGCAGGCGACGCTGCGGTTCCTTGGGGTTCATGAGCGGCGAAGCCGATCCCGAGCCCCGGGATCGGTGTCGGGCCTCACCGGGATCCGCTTGCGGACACCGCCGCCGCTTGAGACCGGCGCGCCCGCCCGCGGGGACGTCGCGCCCGTGCTCAGTCGAGCTGCGTGATCAGCCCGTCGCGGATCGTCACCCGGCGATCCATGCGGGCGGCCAGTTCGAGATTGTGGGTCGCGACAAGGGCGGCGAGGCCCGAGGCACGGACCAGGGACATCAGCACCGAGAAGACATGGCCCGCGGTTCCGGGATCGAGATTGCCGGTCGGCTCGTCGGCCAGCAGCAGCCGCGGGCCGTTGGCCACCGCCCGGGCGATGGCGACACGCTGCTGCTCGCCCCCCGACAGCTCGGCCGGGCGATGGAGCAGGCGATCCTTCAGGCCGAGGAAACTCAGGAGTTCCGTGGCGCGGGCCTTCGCCTCCGCGCGTTTCAGGCCGCGGATGAGCTGCGGCATCACCACGTTCTCCAGGGCGGAGAACTCCGGCAGGAGGTGGTGGAACTGGTAGACGAAGCCCATCTCCTCGCGGCGCAGGCGGGTGCGCTCGGCATCCGCCATCGCCGCCGTGGGATGGCCGCCGATATAGATCTCGCCCCCGTCCGGCCGCTCCAGGAGGCCGGCGAGGTGCAGCAGGGTCGACTTGCCGGCACCCGAGGGCGCCACCAGCGCCACCAGTTCGCCCGGCCAGATCGCGAGGTCGGCCCCGCGCAGGATCTCCAGGGCGCCCTCGGCCTGGGCGTAGCGCCGCTCGACGCGGGAAAAGAACAGGGCCGGGACCGGCTGGTCGCCGGTCGTCTGGCTCGAATCGCTCATCGGTGGGCGGACCGTCAGCCGTAGCGGAGGGCCTGCACCGGATCGAGCCGGGCGGCGCGCCAGGAAGGATAGAGTGTCGCGGCGAGCGACAGGAGCAGCGAGGTGATCACCACGGCGGTGATCTCCTTGGGGTTCATCTGGGCCGGGATCTCGGCGAGGAAGCGCACCGTCGGGTCCCAGGCGCCGGGAAACAGCACGTGCTGGATCGGCTTGATGTTGAGGGTGATCAGGATGCCGAGCGCCAGCCCGCCGAGCGTGCCGACGATCCCGATCAGCGCGCCGTTGATCAGGAACACCCGCATGATCGTGCCGGGCGTCGCACCCATGGTCCGCAGGATCGCGATGTCGCTCGACTTGTCGCGCACAAGCAGGATCAGGCCGGAGACGATGTTGAGCGTCGCCACCACGACGATCAGGCTGAGGATCAGGAACATGACGTTCCGCTCCACCTCCAGCGCCCCGAAGAAGGTCCGGTTGCGCTGCCGCCAGTCCGTGAGCAGGATCGGCCGCTCGGCCGCCATCTCCAGGGGCTCGCGCATCTCGCCGACATGGTCGGGATCGTCGACGTAGATCTCGATCATGCTGACGTCGCCGTCCTTGTTGAAGAACGCCTGCGCCTCGGGGAGCGGCATGAACACGAAGGTCTGGTCGAACTCGGTCATGCCGACCTCGAACACCGCCTTGACCGTGTAGCTCTTGGTGCGCGGCGCGGTCCCGAACGGCGTGGACGAGCCCTTGGGCGTCACCAGGGTGATCGTGTCGCCGGCCTGCAGGCCCAGCGTGTCGGCGAGCCGCCGCCCGATCAGGACGCCCGTGCCGTCGTCGAAGCCCTCCAGCGTCCCGCCGCGGATCGACGCCGATACTGCTGCCAGGGCGTCCAGATCGGCCGCCCGCACGCCGCGGATGATGACGCCCGAGCCGCCGTATTGCGACGAGGCGAAGGCTTGGCCTTCCACCAGCGGCACCGCCGCCCGCACACCCGCCACCTTCGACAGGCGATCCGATAGGTCGGTCCAGTCGTTGAACGGCCGGTCGATCGGCGTGGCGAAGAGATGGCCGTTGATGCCCACGATCTTCGACAGCAGCTCGGCCCGGAAGCCGTTCATCACCGACAGGACGATGATCAGCGTGGCGACGCCCAGCGCGATGCCCAGCACCGAGAAGAACGCCACCACCGAGACGCCGCCGCCCCGGCGGCGGGCGCGCAGGTAGCGGCCGGCGAGGATCCACTCGAACGGCGCGAAGGGCGCAGTGCCCTCGCGGAGCGACGCCGCGAAGCCCTTCACCCGGTCCAGCGCCGCTGATGCCGCCATCGGTGTGTCTCAGACGCGCCGGATGCGCGCCAGCAGGTCGACGGTCGCGAGGCTCTCGCGCTCGCCCCCCGCGCGCCGCTTCAGCTCGACCTTGCCCTCCGCGAGACCCTTCGGTCCGACGATAATTTGCCAGGGCAGGCCGATCAGGTCGGCGGTGGCGAACTTGGCGCCCGGGCGCTCGTCGCGGTCGTCGTAGAGCACCGAGAGGCCGGCGGTCTCGAGATCCGACTGGATCTGCGCGCAGGCCGCGTCGGTTCCGGCATCGCCGACCTTGAGGTTGATCAGCGCGACGTCGAAGGGCGCGACCGAATCCGGCCAGATGATGCCGGCCTCGTCGTGGCTCGCCTCGATGATCGCCGCCACCAGCCGGCTCGGGCCGATGCCGTAGGAACCCATATGGACCGGCCGCTCGATCCCGTCCGGCCCGGCGACCTTGGCGCCCATCGGCTCGGAATACTTGGTGCCGAAATAGAAGATGTGCCCGACCTCGATGCCGCGGGCGGCCAGCCGGCTCTCCTCGCCGACCTCCGCGAAGGCCTCCGGCTCGTGCATCTCCTCGGTGGCGGCGTAGTGCGATGTCCAGCCGTCGACGATGCCCTGCAGGGCGGCGACGTCGTCGAAATCCACGGTCTCGGGCGGGATCGCGAAGTCGAGATAGGCCTTGTCGCAGAAGACCTCGCTCTCGCCGGTCTTGGCCAGGATGATGAACTCGTGGGACAGGTCGCCGCCGATCGGGCCGGTATCGGCGCGCATCGGGATCGCCTTCAGGCCGAGGCCCGCGAAGGTGCGCAGGTACGCCACGAACATGCGGTTGTAGGCGTGGCGGGCGCCGGCCTGGTCGAAGTCGAACGAATAGGCGTCCTTCATCAGGAACTCGCGGGAGCGCATCGTGCCGAAGCGCGGCCGCACCTCGTCGCGGAACTTCCACGAGATCTGATAGAGATTCTTCGGCAGATCCTTGTAGGAGCGCACGCTCGCCCGGAAGATCTCGGTGACCATCTCCTCGGCGGTGGGGCCGTAGAGCATCTCGCGGTCGTGCCGGTCCTTCAGGCGCAGCATCTCCTTGCCGTAGGCCTCGTAGCGGCCGGATTCCCGCCACAGCTCGGCCGACTGCACCGTCGGCATCAGGATCTCGATCGCACCCGCGCGGTCCTGCTCCCGGCGGATCACCGCGCAGACGCGCTCCAGAACCCGCAGGCCGAGCGGCAGCCAGGCGTAGATGCCGGCGGCCTCCTGGCGCACGAGCCCGGCGCGCAGCATCAGCCGATGCGAGACGATCTCGGCTTCCTTGGGCGTCTCGCGCAAGGTCGGCATGAAGTAGCGGGAGAGACGCATATCGTCAGAGTCTTGGGAGTGAATCCGGCCGGGACGAGCCGCGGTGCGCCGGCACACAACACGCCGGTGACGTAAATTACAAGCACTGCACGACCACGGCGCGGCGTAATCGCGGCGAACCGGAGGCGGCGGGCCGGCTCCGGCGGGATGGTTGCCTAGGACGGAAGCGGTCTGCCCATTTGCCGGCAAGAAAGCGCAGATTTTTCTCGCAGGCCCGGTGACAACACGAATTGTTGTTCCTATAAGCGTCCGGCGATGTTTGCGACGCCCGGAAGAGGCGGCGCAAGGTCCGAGTCTCGGGAGGAAAAGCGACCGCCCCGCAGGTAATGCGAGGGACATCTCAAGGTCGAGCCACTGCAGCTTGAAAAGCAAGGCCTCGCGCCTTGCTTTTTTTATTGTCGCGCTTCCTGGTACCGGCTCGCGATCGGACGCGCGAGCGCCCTCGACGCCGGTCCGAGCCGGAGGCCGGACGTGATGCCACCTTGGGGCTGACTGCGGTGAACGGCTTCGCGCCGCGCTACAGCCCGGTGAGCGGGAACACCGCCAGGGCGATCAGGAACGCGGCCCCCGCCACCAGCGTCGTCCAGATGGCCTTCTCGCGCAGGCGCGGCGCCGCCGGTGCGCCGGGATCCTGGCCCGGCACGACGTGGCTGGGCCGCGTCTCCGGCTGGTTGCGCAGGGGCAGGACCGCGAAGAGCAGCGTCCACCAGACCACGAAGTAGAGGGCGATCGCGCCGCCCACCGTCAGCTTGAACAGGCCCACCGCCGCAGCCACGAAGGCGGCGATCAGCACGGTGATCGCCGCCAGCGTCACCGGCGTCGAGCGGGCCAAGCTGTGCATCATCCCGCTCACACCTGCTCCAGCTCGACCAGGGTGCCCAGGAAGTCTTTCGGGTGCAGGAACAGAACGGGCTTGCCGTGGGCGCCGATCCGCGGCTCGCCGGAGCCGAGTACCCGGGCGCCCTCGGCCTTGAGCCTGTCGCGGGCGGCCAGGATGTCGTCGACCTCGTAGCAGACGTGGTGGATGCCGCCGCCCGGGTTGCGCGCCACGAAGGCCTCGATCGGTGAGCCCTCGCCCAGGGGGGACATCAGCTCGATCTTGCTGTTCGGCAACTCGACGAAGACCACCGTCACGCCGTGCTCCGGCTGCGGCAGCGGCGCCGTGATCGTGGCGCCGAGCGTGTCGCGGTATACCGCGCAGGCGGCGTCGAGATCCTGCACGGCGATGGCCACGTGATTGAGACGGCCGATCATGATGCTCCTCCCCAGCGTGCTGGCTCCCTGTCCGGGAGCTTCATTGGTTGTCGGCGAGACGCCGGCGGAGCGCCTCGAGCGACCGTTCCCTCTCCCGTGCGGGAGAGGGGATCTGAACCGCATCCGGCCGCCGACCAGGCAATCCGGCCGCCGCGAGGCCCCGCAGGTTACCGCGCCCCCGTATCGGCCGCCAAGATCACGCCTCCACCACCTGCACGTGGCAGGCGGGCTTCTTGCCCCAGACCTCGTTGACCGCGGTGCGCACGGCCCGGTCGACCGTCTTCTCGACGCTCTCCGAGTCCTTGAGCTTGCCCCGCGACATCCCCGACAGGGTGCGCGAGACCGCGTCCACCACGGTCTCGATCAGCGGCTCGCCGGTCCGGCCGCGGTTCGGCAGGCCGATGATGTCGACGGCCGGCTCGCCCAGCACCACGCCGTCCTCGTCGATCGCGATCGCCACGGAGACGAGGCCCGCCTGCATGAGCTTGCGCCGCTCGGGGATCGCCCGGTCCTTCTCGTCGATCAGGACGTCGCCGTCCTTGAACAGCCGGCCGGCCTTCACGTGATCGACCACCGCCGGCGTGCCGGGGCTCAGGCGGATCAGGCTGCCGTTCCGGGCCTTCACCACGTTCTGCACCCCCTGCGCCCGGGCGAAGCGGGCATGCTCGTCGAGGTGCAGGGCCTCGCCGTGGACCGGGATCGCGGTGCCGGGGCGGGTCCACTTGTACATCTCGACCATCTCGTCCCGGCGCGGATGGCCGGAGACGTGGACGAGTTCGGTCCGGTCGGTGATCACCTCGACGCCCTGCTCGATCAGGTCGTTGATGATCGACCCGACATCGCGCTCGTTGCCGGGGATGGCGCGCGATGAGAAGATCACCTGATCGCCCGGGGCGAGGCTGATGTCCGGATGGTCCTTGCGGGAGACCCGGGCCAGCGCCGCCCGCGGCTCGCCCTGCGAGCCGGTCAGCAGGGCCACGACCCGCTCCCGCGGCAGGCTCTTCCAGGAATCCGCCCGGCGGAAGTCCGGCAGGCCGTCGAGGTAGCCGCATTCGCGGGCGACATCGATGACCCGGTCCATGGCCCGGCCGACCGCGATGACCTCGCGGCCACAGGCCGCCGCCGCCTCGGCCACCGCGCGGATGCGCGCGACGTTCGACGCGAAGGTGGTCACCGCGACGCGGTGGGGGGCGTCCGAGATCAGGGTCTTGAGGGTCTCCGCCACGGTCTTCTCGCTGGGCGAGAATCCCTCGCGCACGACGTTGGTCGAGTCGCACACGATGGCGAGGATGCCCTCGTCGCCGAGCGCCGTGAATGCCTCCGGCGAGGTGACCGAGCCGGCCACCGGGGTCGGGTCGATCTTCCAGTCGCCGGTGTGCAGCACGAGCCCTGCCGCGGTGCGGATCGCGATCGCATTCGATTCCGGGATCGAGTGCGAGACGGGCACGTATTCGAGCTCGAACGGTCCGACGGTCACGCGCCGGCCGGGCTTCACCTCCCGCAGGTCGACCTTCGGGGCGCCGGGCTCCGAGAGGCGCCGCGTCTCCAGGAGGTTCTTGGCGAAGCGGGTCGCGTAGACCGGCACCTTGAGCCGGGGCCACAACTCCGAGATTGCCCCGATATGGTCCTCGTGCGCGTGGGTGATGAAGATCCCCAGCAGGTCCTTGCGCCGCTCCTCGATGAAGGAGAGGTCGGGGAACATCAGGTCCACCCCCGGCATCTTCTCTTCGCTTGCGAAGCCCATGCCGCAATCGACCATGATCCACTTCCGGCCCTTCTCGGGGCCGAACCCGTAGAGCGCCGCATTCATTCCGATCTCGCCCACGCCGCCGAGCGGCAGGAAGACCAGCTCCTCCTGTCCCATTGCCATCTGTCGTCGTCCAAACTCAGGCCGCCGTCGCGGCCGTTCCGAAATGCACCTCGCCCGCCGTCACGGTATGCCGATTCCCATCGGGGGCGAGGATCACGAGCCGCCCCCCCTCGTCGATCGTCTCGAACACGCCCCGCAGGATGTGCCCGCCGCTGCGCACCGCGATCTCCGATCCGAGACCGGCGGCCCGCGCGAGCCAATCGGCGCGCAGGGCAGCGAAATTCCGTCCCCGGTCCCAGCCGCGCGTCCGCGCAACCATGCGGTCCGAGAGATGTTCCAGTAGCGCTTCGGCGTCCCCGACGTAACCCGCCCCCGTCAAGCTCGCCGCGCCGAGCCCCTCGGGCGACGCCGCTACGTTGACGCCGAAGCCGATCACCGCGGCGCGCCGGCCGCCCGGCAGCGTCTCGGCCTCCAAAAGCAGGCCGGCGAGTTTGGCGCCGCCGAGCAGGACGTCGTTCGGCCACTTGAGCTGCCAAGATCGGGCGTCACGGCCGGATCCGGTATCCGGCAGGGTGCCGCAAGCCGCCTCCAGCGCGTCCATCAGCGCGAGGCCGGCCACGAAGCCCAGTTCGGCGAGGTGGTCGGGCGCCACCCCGGCGATGGGCCACAACACGCTCGCCGCAAGGTTGCCCGGCAGCGAGGCCCAGGTGTTGCCGCGCCGCCCGCGCCCCGCCTCCTGCCGGTGGGTCACCACCCAGAGCGGGCCGGTCTCGCCCGCGCGCGCCCGCGCCATGGCCTCCGTGTTGGTGGATCCGAGGGTGTCGTGGACGTGCAGGCGGTGGCCCTGGCCGCGCGCCTCCAACCCAAGTCGGTAGGGCAAGGCCGCCCTAGAACAGCGACCGTGCGGCCCGGCCGGCGGCGCCGACCAGCGGTCCGGGCAGCAGGAAGAACAGCACTACCACGACGCTCGACAGGGCGAGCACCACGCGCAGGCCCGGGGCCATCGCCTCGTAGGGCTCCTTCGGCTCGTCGAAATACATGATCTTGACCAGCCGCAGGTAGTAATAGGCGCCGACCACGCTGGTCACCACGCCGATCACCGCCAGCGTCACGAGGCCCGCCTTGATGGCGGCGGCGAACACGTAGAACTTCGCGAAGAACCCGGCGAGCGGCGGGATTCCGGCCAGCGAGAACATCATCGCGGCGAGGCAGAAGGCGAGCCACGGATGGGTTCGCGACAGGCCCGACAGGTCCTCGATCGACTCGAACATCACGTCCCGGCGCCGGAGCGACAGGATGATCGCGAAGGTCCCGAGCGTCATCGCGAGGTAGATGATCATGTAGGTGACGAGCCCGCTGATCCCCTCCTCGGAGCCGCAGGCGAGCCCGATCAGCGCGTAGCCGATATTGGCGATCGACGAATAGGCCATCAGGCGCTTGATCGAGGTCTGGCCGATGGCCGCGAAGGAGCCGAGGGCCATCGACACCACCGAGACGAAGACGAAGATCTGCTGCCAGACCGCGGTCACATCCGGGAGCGCTCCGATGAAGACGCGGACCGTCATCGAGACGGCGGCCATCTTGGGCGCGGAGGCGAAGAAGGCGGTCACCGGCGTCGGCGAGCCCTCGTAGACGTCCGGCGTCCACATATGGAACGGCACCGCCGACATCTTGAAGCAGACGCCCGCGGCCACGAACACGATGCCGAGGACGACGCCCATGCCGGCATTCTCGTTGAGCGCCGAGACGATGCCGGGGAACGAGACGGTCCCGGTGAAGCCATAGATCAGCGAGGCGCCGTAGAGCAGCATGCCCGACGAGAGCGCCCCGAGGACGAAGTACTTCAGGCCCGCCTCTGTGGACTTGGCGTCGTCCCGGTGGAACGCCGCGATCACGTAGGCGGCGAGCGACTGAAGCTCCAGGCCCAGATAGAGCGCGATCAGGTCGTTGGCCGAGACCATCACCATCATGCCGATGGTGCAGAGCACGATCAGCACGGGGAACTCGAACCGATCGATGCGCTCGCGCTTGAAGAAGTCGTGCGCCAGCAGGATCGTCGCCGAGGAGCCGAGCAGCACCAGCGACTTCATCACCTTGGAGAAGGAATCCGACACGAAGGCGCCCGACAGGGTCGTCACCCGGCCATGCACAGGCTGGGAGATCACCGCCGAGAGGGCGACGAGGAGCAGGATCAGGGCGCCGATGCTCACGGTCTCGGCGGAGCGCTCGCCGCGCCACGCACCGTAGAGGATCAGGACCAGCACCCCGATGCTGAGGATCAGCTCGGGGAGAAGCGGGGCCAGCGAGGGCAGGACGGAGTGGACGGTGGGCATGTCTTCCGTCTCAGCGCGGGACCGGCAGCGCGGCGGCCGCGGTCTGGGTGTTGGACAGGGCGGCCTTCATGCTGGTCATCAGCGCGTCGGTCGAGGGCGCGAACACGTCGAGCACGGGGGCCGGATGGACGCCGTAGTAGATCGTCAGAGCAACCAGGGGCGCCAGGATGATCTTTTCCCGGAGATCCAGATCCAGGATGCCCTGGAGGTTCGGCTTCTCCAGCTTGCCGTAGACCACCCGGGCGTAGAGCCACAGGGCGTAGGCCGCCGACAGGATGATGCCGAAGGTCGAGAAGAACGCGACGTTCGGGTTCGCCTTGAAGGCGCCGAGCATCGCCAGGAACTCGCCCACGAAGCCGGAGGTGCCGGGCAGGCCGACATTGGCCATGGTGAACACCAGCATGGCCACCGCGTAGAGTGGCATCCGCTTCACGAGGCCGCCATAGGCGGCGATCTCGCGGGTGTGCATCCGGTCGTAGACCACGCCGACGCAGAGGAAGAGTGCCCCCGAGACGATGCCGTGGGAGATCATCAGGAACAGCGCGCCCTGGATGCCCTGCTCGTTCAGGGTGAACAGGCCCAGCGTCACGAAGCCCATATGGGCCACCGACGAGTAGGCGATCAGCTTCTTGATGTCGGTCTGCATCATCGCGGTGAGCGATGTGAAGATGATCGCGATCACCGACAGGGCGAAGACGAGGGGCGCGAAGTCGTGGCTCGCCACCGGCAGCATCGGCAGCGAGATCCGGATGAAGCCGTAGCCGCCCATCTTCAGGAGGATGCCGGCCAGGATCACCGAGCCGGCGGTGGGCGCCTCGACGTGGGCGTCGGGCAGCCAGGTATGGACCGGCCACATCGGCATCTTCACCGCGAAGGAGGCGAAGAAGGCGAGCCACAGCCAGGTCTGCATCTGCACCGGGAAGCGGTACTGCAGCAGGGTCGGGATGTCGGTGGTGCCGGCCTGCCAGTACATCGCCATCACGGCGAGCAGCATCAGAACCGAGCCGAGCAGCGTGTAGAGGAAGAACTTGAAGCTCGCGTAGATCCGGCGCGCGCCGCCCCAGATCCCGATGATCAGGAACATCGGGATCAGGCCGGCCTCGAAGAACAGGTAGAACAGCAGCAGATCGAGGGAGGCGAACACGCCGATCATCGTCGTCTCGAGGACGAGGAAGGCGACGAAGTACTCCTTCACCCGGAAGTGGATCGAGTGCCACGAGGCGCCGATGCAGAACGGCATCAGGAAGGTGGTCAGCAGGATCAGCGGCATCGAGAAGCCGTCGACGCCGAGCTTGAACCGGATCGTCTCGGTGAGCCACGCGTGGCTCTCCACCAGCTGGAAGCTCGACGAGGCGGCGTCGTAGCGGCTCCAGGCCACCAGCGAGAGGAGAAAGGTGACGATCGTGGTGGCGAGCGCGGCCCAGCGGCTGTTGCGCGCGACCGATTCCTCGTCGCCGTTCAGCGTCAGGATGAAGGCCGCGCCGCAGAGCGGCACGATCAGCAGGCCGGAGAGGATGCCGAGGCCGAGCATGTCAGTGAGCACCCTTGGGCAGGCCGGACATCAGGTACCAGCTGATCAGGCCGGCGACGCCGATGAGCATCACGAAGGCGTAGTGGTAGAGGTAGCCGGTCTGGAGGCGAACCACCCCGCGGGTCACGTCCACGACGCGGGCCGCGATGCCGTTGGGGCCGAGCCCGTCGATGATCCGGCCGTCGCCCTGCTTCCAGAGGAACAGGCCGAAATCCTTGGCCGGGCGGACGAAGATCCGGTCGTAGATCTCGTCGAAGTACCACTTGTTGAGCAGGAACCGGTACAGCGACGGCTGCTGCGCGGCGAGCTGGCCCGGTAGTTCCGGCCGGCGGATGTACATCCAGAAGGCCAGCACGAAGCCGAGGATCAGCATGATCAGCGGCGCGTAGGAGACGAGCGCCGGGACCTCGTGGATCTCGTGCATGATGTGGTTGTTCGGCCCGTGTGCCAGGGCGTGGCCCCAGAAGGCGTCCATCCCCTCACCGATGAATCGGTCGTGGAAGATGATCCCGGCGAACAGCGCCCCGAAGGCGAGGATCGCCAGGGGGATCGTCATCACCAGCGGGCTCTCGTGGGGGGTGCGGTCGCCGTGGTGGCCGTGCCCGTGATGGTCGTCGGCGACGAGGTCGCTCTTGTGGGCCGGTTCGATGTCGTGCCCGTGATCGTCGTGGGCGACGCCCTCGGTGTGACCGGGGGCACCGTCGGCCTCGTACGCCATGGCCGAGTGCGCCACCGCGGGGGCGTCGTGATGGCCGTGCGCCGCATGCGCGCCCCAGCGGGCCGGACCCTCGAAGGTCATGAAGAACAGGCGCCAGGAATAGAACGAGGTGAAGAAGGCCGCCACCACCACGCACAGGAAGGCGAGGGTATGCCCGGGCCGGGTCGAGGCGTAGGCGGCCTCGATGATCGCGTCCTTGGAGTAGTAGCCAGCCGTGTAGGGGAAGCCGATCAGCGCGAGGGATCCGATCGCCATCATGGCGCTGGTGTAGGGGATGTAGCGGCGCAGGCCGCCCATGTTCCGCATGTCCTGCTCGTGGTGCATCGCGTGGATGACCGAGCCGGCGCCCAGGAACAGCAGAGCCTTGAAGAAGGCGTGGGTGAACAGGTGGAACACGCCGGCCGAGTAGGCGCCGACGCCCAGCGCCACGAACATGTAGCCGAGCTGCGAGCAGGTCGAGTAGGCGATCACCCGCTTGATGTCGTTCTGGACGAGGCCGACCGTGGCCGCGAAGAACGCCGTGATGCCGCCGATCACCGTCACGACGATCAGCGCGTTCGGCGCTTCCTCGAAGAGCGGCGACAGCCGAGCGACCATGAACACGCCCGCGGTGACCATGGTGGCGGCGTGGATCAGCGCCGAGACCGGGGTCGGGCCTTCCATGGCGTCCGGCAGCCATGTGTGCAGCAGGAACTGCGCCGACTTGCCCATGGCGCCCATGAACAGCAGCAGGCAGGCCAGCGTCAGGGCGTTCCAGTCGTAGCCGAGGAAGTGGAAGGACAGCGTCTTGATCGCGTCGACCTTGCCGAAGATCGCGTCGAACGCCACCGAGCCGGTCAGCACGAAGACCAGGAAGATGCCGAGGGAGAAGCCGAAATCGCCGACGCGGTTGACGATGAACGCCTTCATGGCGGCGGCGTTGGCCGAGGGCTTCTCGTACCAGAAGCCGATCAGCAGGTAGGAGGCGAGGCCCACGCCCTCCCAGCCGAAGAACATCTGCACGAGGTTGTCSGCSGTCACCAGCATCAGCATGGCGAAGGTGAACAGCGASAGRTAGSCGAAGAASCGCGGCCGGTRCGGATCCTCSTCCATGTAGCCSAYGGARTAGAGGTGCACGAGSGWSGASACSGTSGTCACCACCACCAGCATCACCCGGGTCAGGGTATCGACCTTGAAGGCCCAGTCGACCTGCAGGTCGCCGGCCGAGAACCAGGACGCCACCTGCACCCGCTCGGCATGGCCGCCGTCGAGGAACACGCCCCAGGCGATGAGCGCCGTGAAGGCGAGGCACGCCGTGGTGATGTACTCGCAGGCCCGCGCCCCGATGTACCGGCCGAACAGGCCGGCGATCAGGAAGCCGATCAGCGGGAAGAAGACGATCGCGTGATACATCGCTCTCTTGCAGTCCGTCCTCCGGGCCGGCCGCTTGGCGGCGGCGTCCGGATGTCAGTCGGGGCGCGCGAAGAAGAAGACCTCAGCCCTTCATCATGCTGACGTCCTCAACCGCGATGGAGCCGCGGTTGCGGAAGAACACCACGAGAATGGCCAGCCCGATGGCCGATTCGGCCGCCGCGACGGTCAGCACGAACAGGGCGAAGACCTGTCCGGTGATGTCGTTCAGCTGCGTCGAGAAGGCGACGAGGTTGATGTTGACCGAGAGCAGGATCAGCTCGACCGACATCAGAATGACGATGATGTTCTTGCGGTTGATGAAGATGCCGAGCACGCCGAGCGTGAACAGGATCGCCGCGACGGTGAGGTAGTGGCTCAGGCCGATCATCGTTCGAATCTCCCGGCGTTCATCAGACCGCGCATCAGACCTCGACACCCTGGCGCGACGGAACCTTGCGGGTCTCCACCGCCATGGCCTGGGTGCGGGCGTTCTGGACCGCGATGTTCTGGCGCTTGACGCCGGGCCGGTCGCGCAGCGTGAGCACGATCGCGCCGATCATGGCGACCAGCAGGATCAGGCCGGCGAGCTGAAAGAAGTAGGCGTAGTCCGTGTAGAGCACCCGGCCCAGGGCCTGCGCGTTGGTGAGGTTCTCGGCCGCCGCGACGTTGCCGAGGGGCGCCTGGACGAGGCCCGGATCGATGCTCCAGGAGCCCACCACCAGCAGCAGCTCGACCAGGAAGATCGCCCCGATCAGGCCGCCGATCGGCAGGTATTGCTGGAAGCCCTGGCGCAGCTCGGCGAAATCGACGTCGAGCATCATCACCACGAACAGGAACAGCACCGCCACAGCGCCCACGTAGACGACCACCAGGATCATCGCGAGGAACTCGGCGCCCATCAGGACGAACAGCCCAGCGGCGTTCACGAAGGCGAGGATCAGGAACAGCACCGAGGCGACGGGATTGCGCGAGGCGATCACCATGAAGCCCGACGCGACGGTGACGCTCGCGAACAGGTAGAAGAAGGCGGCTGCTGCGGTCATGCGCTGGTCGGGATCGGCCGCCGAAGCGGCCCCTTCTGCCGTGCGTTGAAACGGTCCGCAGCGGGCGGCCCGTCTATAGAACCCGGTCGGCGGGGGCACAACAGCGCCCTCGGCATGGCTCTAGAGCATCGCGCCGGAAACCGGAACCGGCGCGGGGCACGAGATCCTTGATTCGGCATCATCTTCGTCCGAAGGCCGGAAACCGCCCCTCGGGATGACGCGTCACCGATACGGTGCATCCATCGCGATGTTGCGGGCGATCTCGCGCTCCCAGCGATCGCCGTTCAGCAGGAGCTTCTGCTTGTCGTAGAGCAGCTCCTCCCGGGTCTCCACCGAGAATTCGAAGTTCGGACCCTCCACGATGGCATCCACCGGGCAGGCCTCCTGGCACATGCCGCAATAGATGCACTTCACCATGTCGATGTCGTAGCGCGTCGTGCGGCGGGTGCCGTCGTTGCGGCGGGGACCGGCCTCGATGGTGATCGCCTGCGCCGGGCAGATCGCCTCGCAGAGTTTGCAGGCGATGCAGCGCTCCTCGCCGTTGGGATAGCGGCGCAGCGCGTGCTCGCCCCGGAAGCGCGGGCCGCGATGGCCCATCTCGAACGGGTAGTTGATCGTGGCCTTCGGCTTGAAGAAGTAGCGCATGCCGAGGACCATCCCCGACACGAACTCCTTCAGGAGGAGGCTCTTGGCGACCTGATCGAGCTTCATGCCCGGATCTCCGATGCGAAGGGTGGGCTCAGGCGCCCGGCGCGAGGCCGGTCAGCTTGAGCACGAAGGCGACGACCACGACCGAGACCAGCGAGATCGGCAGGAAGACCTTCCAGCCGAGGCGCATGAGCTGATCGTAGCGGTAGCGGGGGACGATGGATTTCACCATCGCGAACAGGAAGAACAGGAAGCTCGCCTTCAGGGTGAACCAGATCACGCCCGGCACCCAGGTGAACGGCGCGAACGGGATCGGCGACAGCCAGCCGCCCAGGAACAGAATCGTCCCCAGGGCGCACATGCTCATGATGGCGACGTACTCGCCGAGCATGAACAGCAGGTACGGGGTCGAGGAATACTCGACCATGTAGCCGGCCACGAGCTCCGACTCGGCCTCCGGCAGGTCGAAGGGCGGCCGGTTCGTCTCGGCGAGCGCCGAGATGAAGAACACCACGAACATCGGGAACAGCCACAGCCAGTACCAGCCGAACAGGCCGAGGCTGGTGTCCTGCGCCATCACGATGCGCGAGAGGTTGAGCGAGCCCGCGCAGAGCAGCACGCAGATGATCACGAAGCCGAGGGAGACCTCGTAGGAGATCATCTGCGCCGCCGAGCGGAGTGCGCCCAGGAACGCGTATTTCGAGTTCGACGCCCAGCCGCCCATGATGACGCCGTAGACGCCGAGCGACGAGATCGCGAAGATGTAGGTGATGCCGACGTTGATGTCGGCGATCGCCCAGCCGTCCGCCAGCGGGATCACCGCCCAGCTCGACAGGGCCAGCATCGCGAAGACCAGCGGCGCCAGCAGGTAGATCGCCTTGTTGGCGCCCGCGGGGATGACGGGCTCCTTCAGCACGAACTTGAGCAGGTCGGCGAAGGACTGGAACAGGCCGAACGGCCCGACCACGTTCGGGCCGCGGCGGAGCTGCACCGCCGCCCAGATCTTCCGGTCGGCGAGCAGCGCGTAGGCGATGAAGACGAGCAGTGCGGACAGAAGCACGAAGCTCTTCAGCACGATCAGGAGCACGGTCCCGAGGATCTCGAGCGGGGTCATCGATGGCTCCTACTCGGCCGCCGCCAGGGGCTGCGCCTCGGCGGCGCGCTCCCGGGCGATGCGCGAGCACTCGGCGAGGATGCGCGAGGCGCGGGTGATCGGGTTGGTGAGGTAGAAGTCGGTCACCGGGGAGGCGAAGGCCGGTCCGCTCGCCGTGCCGCCGAGGCTGGCGAGCCGCTCCAACGCCTCCGCGACGTTGCCGGGTTCCACGGCCCCGACCGCGGCCAGATGCGGGTGCGCGGCATAGAGTGCCCGGCGGAGCGCGGTCAGCGAATCGAACGGCAGGCGGTGGCCCAGCACGTCCGACAGGGCGCGCAGGACCGCCCAATCCTCGCGGGCGTCGCCCGGCGGGAAGGCGGCGCGGTTGCCCATCTGGACACGGCCCTCCGTGTTCACCCAGGTCGCCGACTTCTCGCTGTAGGCGGCGCCCGGCAGGATCACGTCGGCGCGGGAGGCCCCGCGGTCGCCGTGGGTGCCCTGGTAGACCATGAAGGCGCCCGGCGGCACGTCGCGCTCGTCGGCCCCGAGGTTGAACAGGACGTCCAGCGCGCCCGGCTCCAGCATCTGCGCGAAGGTCAGGCCGCCCTCCCCTGGCACGAAGCCGAGATCGAGGGCGCCGACGCGGGCGGCGGCCGTGTGCAGCACGCCGAAGCCGTTCCACTCGGTCGAGACTGCGCCGATCGCCTTGGCGAGCGTGGCCGCCGCGGCCAGGATGCCAGGCTCGGCATTGGCGCCGACGAGGACGAGCGGCGCCTTCGCTTCCTTGAGCACCTCGAGGAAGCTGTGCTCGCCCCGGGCCAGGGCCGCCAGCGAGTCCGGGCCGGCGCCGATGTAGTGGCTCGGATAGGTCAGGTCGACCGGCTCGCCGATCACGCCCACCGCCAGCGGCGCCATGCGCCAGCGCTTGCGGATGCGGACGTTCAGCAGCGACGCCTCGGTGCGCGGATTGGCGCCCACGATCAGGATCGCGTCCGCCGCCTCGATGCCCGGGATGGTCGGGTTGAAGATGTAGGAGGCGCGGCCCAGCGCCGGGTCGAGGCCGGGATCGGTCTGGCGGCAGTCGAGGTTGGGCGAGCCGAGGCTCTTGATCAGTTCGCGAAGCGCAAAAATCTCCTCGACGCCTGCGAGGTCGCCGACGACCGCGCCGATGCGCTTCGGATCCGTGCCCTTCACCTTCGCGGCGATGGCCTGGAACGCCTCACCCCAGGAGGCGGGCCGCAGCCGGCCGTTCTCGCGCAGGTAGGGCCGGTCGAGGCGCTGCATGCGCAACCCGTCGATGTGGTAGCGGGTCTTGTCGGAGATCCACTCCTCGTTGATCTCCTCGCTGATCCGCGGCTCGATCTGCATGACCTCGCGGCCGCGGGTGTCGATGCGGATCGCCGAGCCGACCGCGTCCATCACGTCGACCGATTCGGTCTTGTTCAGCTCCCAGGGCCGGACGTTGTAGCTCTGCGGCCGGTGCACGAGGGCGCCCACCGGGCAGAGGTCGGCGACGTTGCCCTGGAGCTCCGAGGCCATCGACTGCTCGAGGTAGCTGGTGATCTCCATGTCCTCGCCGCGGCCGATCGCGCCGAGGTCGGGCACGCCCGCCACCTCGGCGAGGAAGCGCACGCAGCGGGTGCAGTGGATGCAGCGGTTCATCGCGGTCCGCACCAGCGGGCCGATATGCTTCTCCTCGACCGCGCGCTTGTTCTCCGTGTAGCGGGTCGAATCGACCCCGTAGGCCATGGCCTGGTCCTGCAGGTCGCAATGGCCGCCCTGGTCGCAGATCGGGCAGTCGAGGGGATGGTTGATGAGGAGGAACTCCATCACCCCCTCGCGGGCCTTCTTGGTGCCCTGCGAGCGCGTCAGCACCTCCGGCGGCTCGCCGTTCGGGCCGGGGCGGCAATCCTTCACCGCGTAGGCGCAGGAGGCCACCGGCTTCGGCGCGCCCTTCAGCTCGACGAGGCACATCCGGCAATTGCCGGCGATCGACAGGCGCTCGTGGAAGCAGAAGCGCGGGATCTCGGCCCCCGCGGCCTCGCAGGCCTGGAGCAGGGTGTAATCGGCGGGGACATCGACCTCGGTGCCGTCGACGAGGATTTTTGTCATCGGATCGTCTCGTAAACTGGCCCAAACGCGTGAAGCCGGATCTCACCCGCGCCCTCATCCCGAGGTGCGCGGCGCGGCCGAGCCTCGAAGGAGATGTCCGGCCCGCCTCGCGATCTCCGGAGGCCTCCGTCGAGGTCCGCTGACGCGGGCATTTCAGGATGAGGCTGTGGGCTGGACACCGGCATCGTGCCCCTACTCCGCGGCCATCGGCACAGGCTCGCTGTGCGGGTTGGCGGTGTAGCGGTCGATGCGCTTCTCGATCTCCGGGCGGAAGTGCCGGATCAGGCCCTGGATCGGCCACGCGGCGGCGTCGCCCAGCGCGCAGATCGTGTGGCCCTCGATCTGCTTGGTGACCTCGAACAGCATGTCGATCTCGCGCTTCTGGGCGCGGCCCTCGGTCATGCGCTGCATCACCCGCCACATCCAGCCGGTGCCCTCGCGGCAGGGCGTGCACTGGCCGCAGGACTCGTGCTTGTAGAAGTACGAGATCCGGGTGATCGCCGCGACGATGTCGGTGGACCTGTCGAGGACGATCACCGCTGCCGTGCCGAGGCCGGAGCCCAGGTTGCGCAGGGTGTCGAAGTCCATCTTGGCGTCGACGATCTGCTCGGCCGGCACCAGCGGCACCGAGGAGCCGCCCGGGATCGAGCACAGGAGGTTGTCCCAGCCGCCGCGCATGCCGCCGCAATGGCGGTCGATGAGCTCGCGGAAGGTGATGCCCATCTCTTCCTCGACGTTGCACGGCTTGTTGACGTGCCCGGAGACGCAGAAGAGCTTGGTGCCGGTGTTGTTCTTGCCGCCGAGCCCCGCGAACCACGCGCCGCCCCGGCGCAGGATCGTGCCGGCCACCGCGATCGACTCGACGTTGTTCACCGTCGTCGGACAGCCGTAGAGGCCCATATTGGCCGGGAATGGCGGCTTGAGCCGCGGCATCCCCTTCTTGCCCTCCAGGCTCTCGATGAGGGCCGTCTCCTCGCCGCAGATATACGCGCCGGCGCCGTGGTGGACGTAGATGTCGAACGGGTAGTCGTGCACGTTCGACTGTCCGACGAGGCGGGCCGCATAGGCCTCGTCCACCGCCTTCTGGAGCGCGTGCTTCTCGGCCACGTACTCGCCGCGGATGTAGACGTAGCAGGCATGCGCGTTCATCGCGAAGCAGGCCAGCATGCAGCCCTCGATCAGGAGATGCGGATCATGCCGCATGATCTCCCGGTCCTTGCAGGTGCCCGGCTCCGACTCGTCGGCGTTGACCACGAGGTAATGCGGGCGCCCGTCCGACTTCTTGGGCATGAACGACCACTTGAGGCCGGTCGGGAAGCCCGCGCCGCCGCGGCCGCGCAGGCCCGAGGCCTTCATCTCCTCGATGATCCAGTCGCGGCCCTGCTCCAGCAGGAACTTGGTCCCGTCCCAGGCGCCGCGCTTCTTGGCGGCGTCCAGGCCCGGGGATTGCAGCCCGTAAAGGTTGGTGAAGATGCGATCCTGATCCGACAGCATGTCAGGTCCTCACTGAGCCGGCGCCGACAGGGCCTTGGCCTGCCCCACCCAGTCCTCCCGGTCGATGCGACCCGGGAACGCGAGGTAGGTGCCGACCCAGGCGATTTCGTCGCGGGTCCAGGCGGCGATCTGATCGAAATGGTAGATGCCGAGCCCGTTCAGCCGCTGGCGGTTGCCCGGGCCGATGCCCTTGATCCGCGTCAGGTCGTCCGGCGTCGCGGCGCGGGCGGCGTCGAGCCCCGGCGGGCGCCGGCCGACCGCATCGGCCTTCTGCTCGGGTGTGGCATCCTTCGGAAGGGCCGCGAGCGCGCCGGCGACGCGGGCCTCCTCGGCCTCGGCGGCGACTTCCCCCTCGCTGGCGCCCGACGCCTCGGGCTGCTGCGGGACCGCGTCACGGTCCGGGACATCCTGATGTCCCTGATCCCCGGCGGCGGGCTCGCCCTCGGCGACGCGCTTGGCCGGCGAGTCGAGCACGTCCGCGTCCCCCGGGCGGGCGGCCCCGTGCTTGGCGGTCGAGCGGCCGCGTTCGGCCGCGTCGGCCTGATCCTCGGGCTTGACCGGTGCCTCGCCGTTGGCCGCGCGCTGGGCCGGGGCGTCGCTCACGGTCCGCTCCACCGGACGGCCGGCATCGGGCCGGGCCGGCTTGGGAGTCTCGGCGGCCTGCTGCGTGGCGGAGGCCGCCTCGCCGGTCTTGGAGACCGGACCGGCAGCCGGCTCCTCGGCCTTGCCGGCCTCCTCGAAGCGCTTGCGCCAGGCGCCGACCCGCGAGCCGTCGAACAGGGTCGGATCCGTCAGCGTGTCGGCGCCGCCCAGCGGCTCGGACGAGACGCGTCCGGTCTGCGATCCGATCTTCACGGGTCGGCCGGCGGCGAGGTCGTCCATCAGCGTGCCCAAGGACTCGGGCGTCAGGTCCTCGTAGTAATCCTGGTTGATCTGCACCATCGGGGCGTTGCAGCAGGCGCCGAGGCACTCGACCTCGAGCCAGGAGAAGTTGCCGTCCGGCGAGACGTGGCCGGCCGGTCCGAGCCGGGCCTGGAGCATCTCCTTCAGGCCGTGCGCGCCGCAGGAATCGCACGGCACCGTGCCGCAGACCTGGATCCAGAAGCGACCCACCGGCTCCAGGGCGAACATCGTGTAGAAGGTGGCGACCTCCAGCACGCGGATGTTGGGCATGCCGAGTTCGGCCGCCACCGCCTCGATGGCGGCGCGCGGCAGCCAGCCGCCGTTCTGCTCCTGCGCCTTCCACAGCAGCGGGATCACCGCGGAAGCCTGACGGCCCTCGGGATACTTGGCGATCTGGGTCTTCGCCCACTCGGCGTTCTCAGGCGAGAACGCGAAGCTCTCGGGCTGCTCCGAGGCGGGGGCGAGTCTGCGGTTTGCCATCGCGTCTGTCTTACCGATCCACTTCGCCGAACACGATGTCGAGCGTGCCGAGCACGCAGGACACGTCGGCGAGAAGGTGCCCGCGGCACATCCAGTCCATCGCCTGCAGATGCGCGAAGCCCGGCGCGCGGATCTTGCAGCGGTACGGCTTGTTGGTCCCGTCCGAGACCAGATACACGCCGAACTCGCCCTTCGGCGCTTCCACGGCGGCGTAGACCTCGCCCTCGGGCACGTGGAAGCCCTCGGTGTAGAGCTTGAAGTGGTGGATGAGCGCCTCCATCGAGCGCTTCATCTCGTGGCGCGGCGGCGGCGCGAACTTGCCGTCGACGGAGGCGATCGGCCCCTGGCCGGCGGGTTCGCGCAGCTTGGCGCAGCACTGCTTCATGATCTTGGCCGATTCCCGCATCTCCTCCATGCGGATCACCTGCCGGTCGTAGGTATCGCCGTTCTTACCCACGGGGATGTCGAATTCCATCTCCTCGTAGCATTCGTAGGGCTGCGCCTTGCGCAGATCCCACGGGATGCCCGAGCCGCGGACCATCACGCCGGAGAAGCCCCATGCCATCGCCTCGTCCACCGAGACGATGCCGATATCGACGTTGCGCTGCTTGAAGATGCGGTTGGCCATCACGAGGTCGTCGAGATCCTGGACGACCTGCAGGAACGGGTCGCAGAACGCGTCGATGTCGTCGATCAGCTTCGGCGGCAGGTCCTGGTGGACGCCGCCCGGCCGGAAGTAGTTGGCGTGGAGCCGCGCGCCCGAGGCCCGCTCGTAGAAGATCATCAGCTTCTCGCGCTCCTCGAAGCCCCAGAGCGGGGGCGTGAGGGCGCCGACATCCATCGCCTGCGTGGTGACGTTGAGCAGGTGAGACAGCAGGCGGCCGATCTCGCAGAACAGCACGCGGATCAGCTGCGCGCGCCGCGGCACCGCGATGCCGGCGAGCTTCTCGATCGCCAGGCAGAAGGCGTGCTCCTGGTTCATCGGCGACACGTAGTCGAGCCGGTCGAAGTAGGGCGTCGCCTGCAGGTAGGTCTTGTGCTCGATCAGCTTCTCGGTGCCGCGGTGCAGCAGCCCGATATGCGGGTCGACGCGCTCGACCACCTCGCCGTCGAGTTCCAGCACGAGGCGGAGCACGCCGTGCGCCGCCGGGTGCTGCGGGCCGAAGTTGATCGCGAAGTTGCGGATGTTGTGTTCGGTCACGGACGGTCTCCGCGGCTCATGCCGACGTCTTCTCGTCGCCGGGCAGCACGTAGTCGGTGCCTTCCCACGGCGACAAGAAGTCGAAGTTCCGGAATTCCTGCGTCAGCTGCACCGGCTCGTAGACCACCCGCGCCTCGTCCTGGTCGTAGCGGACCTCGACGAAGCCGGTCAGCGGGAAGTCCTTGCGCAGGGGGTGCCCCTCGAAGCCGTAATCGGTGAGCAGGCGGCGCAGGTCGGGATGGCCCGAGAACAGGATCCCGTAGAGGTCGTAGGTCTCGCGCTCGTACCAGTTGGCCGCCGGGAAGACCTCGATCACCGAGGGGACCGGCGTCACCTCGTCGGTCTGCACCTTCACCCGGATGCGCAGGTTATGGCGCAGGGAGAGCAGGTGGTAGACCACGTCGAAGCGCTTTTCGCGCTGCGGGTAATCGACGCCGCATAGGTCGATGAAGTTGCGGAACGCGCAGGCCGGATCGTCGCGCAGGTAGGTGAGCGCGTAGACGATGTCGGAGGCCTGCACCACCAGGGTCAGCTCGCCGTACGCGATGGCGTGCGACACCACCGCCGGTCCCAGGGCGCCGGCGACCCGCTCGGCCAGCGCCGGCAATGCGCCCGCACCGTATTCCGGCTGGGTGTGCGGAAGGATCGAGATGCCGTTCGTCATGGCCGCTCCTCAGCGCTCGATCGTGCCGGTCCGGCGGATCTTCTTCTGCAGCAGCAGCACGCCGTAGAGCAGCGCCTCGGCGGTGGGCGGGCAGCCCGGCACGTAGATGTCCACCGGCACGACCCGGTCGCAGCCGCGCACCACCGAGTAGGAGTAGTGGTAGTAGCCGCCGCCGTTGGCGCAGGAGCCCATCGAGATGACGTAGCGGGGCTCCGGCATCTGGTCGTAGACCTTGCGGAGCGCCGGGGCCATCTTGTTGGTGAGGGTGCCGGCGACGATCATCACGTCGGACTGGCGGGGCGAGCCGCGGGGGGCGAAGCCGAACCGCTCGCAATCGTAGCGCGGCATCGACATCTGCATCATCTCGACCGCGCAGCACGCGAGGCCGAAGGTCATCCACATCAGCGAGCCCGTGCGAGCCCAGTTGATCAGCTCGTCCGTGGTCGTGAGCAGGAAGCCCCGGTCGGCCAGCTCGTCGCTGATCGACAGGAAGGTCGGATCGTCCGCGCCGATCGGGCGGCCGGTGTTGGGATCGATGATCCCCTTCGGCTGGGGCGCGATCGCGGGGGCGCGGGACAGGGCGCGGTTCGTGTCGGTGATCAGGGCCATCGGCGACTCAGGAATTCGGTGCGGGCGGCGTGCGGCGGGACATCAATCCCATTCGAGGGCGCCCTTGCGCCACTCGTAGACGAAGCCGACGGTCAGCACGCCTAGGAAGACCATCATCGACCAGAAGCCGAACCAGCCCAGATCCCCGAAGGTGATCGCCCAGGGGAAGAGGAACGCGACCTCGAGGTCGAAGATGATGAACAGGATGGCGACGAGGTAGAAGCGGACGTCGAACTTCATGCGGGCGTCGTCGAAGGCGTTGAAGCCGCATTCGTAGGCCGAGAGCTTCTCGGGGTCGGGGCTCTTGAAGGCAACCAGGAACGGCACCACCAGCAGCGCCGTGGCGATGAACAGCGCCACGCCGATGAACACGATGAGCGGCAGGTAATCCGCCAACAATCCGGTCATGCCAGGGCCTCGCGAGACGAAAGAAACCGCGGTGCGACGCCGACCCGGATTCGCCCGTGGAATTGTTCTTATGCCAGGATGCGCGCGGCCGGAGGCTTAGTCGAGCCGCCCGCCCGTGACAATGGCTTGTCGCGTCGCACAAAGGGCGGTGTCAGCCGTCCGGTCTGTCATGACCGAAATGGGCTTGCGCGGCCGGACTGCAACACGACGCAAGCGCACAGGTCCCGACTCGAACCCGTGCCGCGGGGCGCATGCGAATCCGCGCCGGATGCGCTTGACAGGTCGGGTAGCGCCCCATAAACCCCGCCCCGTCGCCGGGCGTAACGCCCCCTTCGAAGCGACCACGCCGTGCGGGCGTAGCTCAGTTGGTTAGAGTGCCGGCCTGTCACGCCGGAGGTCGCGGGTTCGAGCCCCGTCGCCCGCGCCACGTTCCCCCAGCATTTAATCGTAGACTCTTCGTCAGGCTGTCCGAGCCGACGAGAACCCGTGCGCTCCGGCCGGCAGAGGTCGAGCCGGAACGAGGCTCGCGGAATCGAGACTCGCGAGATCGAGACTTGCGGGTCCGCGCCTGATGATCAGGCCGCCTTCGGCGCCTCGGCTTCAGGCTCCAGCGCGGGGACCGCGGCCTTCCGGGTGCCGCGCAGGCTGAGGGCGATGCCGGCCAGGATCAGTCCGCCGCCCATTAGGATGTCGGCGCTCAGCGGCTCACCCAGGACGAGATGCGTGCTCAGGATTCCGGCCACGGGCACCAGCAGGGCGAAGGGCGTCACGGCGGCCGCCGGGTAGCGGGTCAGGAGCCCGTTCCAGAGGCCGAAGGCGAGGAGCGTCGTCGGATAGGCCTGGAAGGCGACCGATCCGATCGCGCCCCAGCTCGGATGCGCCAGGGCCGTCAGGGCGCCCGGTCCCTCGAGGATCAGCGACAGGATCAGCAGGGGCGGCGTGGTGGCGAGACTGCCCCAGACCATCAGCGCCAGCCTGTCGACCCGGCCGATCCGCTTCACGATGACGTTCGCGCTGGCCCAGGCCAGGGCGGCGCCGACAACCAGGAGCAGCGGGCCGAGCGGGGCGCTGCCACCCCGCCCGAGCGCCACCGCGGCAACGCCGAGGAGCGCGATCGCGCCCCCCAGCACCTGGAGGCCCCGCGGGCGCTCCCTCTGCAACGCCCAGGCGAGCGCCACCGTGAAGGGCACCTGGACCTGGATCAGCAGCGACGACAGCCCGGCCGGCATGCCCAGGCGGATCGCCGTCATGAGCAGCCCGAACTGGCCGACCCCGAGGGCGAGGCCGAACCCCGCCACCAGGGCGACGGGAGCCCGGGGCGGTCGGATCACCAGCGCCGCCGGCAGGGCCGCGAAGCCGAAGCGCAGGGCGCACAGCATCAACGGCGGCACCGTCTCCAGGCCGACCTTGATGGCCACGAAGGCAAGCCCGAGGATCGTGACCACCAGGATTGCGGCGAGCCCGTCGCGCAGCGTCATGGGTGCATCCTACGCTGCACGCGGTCGCCTCACCACCACCGCGTGGCGGCCCGGGCCTGGCGGCGCTCGTCGCGCCGGCCGACGAGCAGGTGGATCGCGTCGCCGGTGCCCGGCACGCGGGCATCCGCCACGTCCTGGGGCGTCAGACCGATATCCTTCAGCTCCCGGTCCGAAAGGGTCGACAGGCGCTGGAGCACGCGCCGGTTCATCGCCGCACGCGACAGGCCGGCCCGCAACTCGGCGCCGAACGCGATGACGCGCGCGGCCGCCCGGGCGATCCACGGCGTGCGGACTTCGGCATCCGCTGTCTCGGTCATGCACTGGTTCATGGATCCCCTCCTCCATCGCTCTGGGGCAAGCGATCTTGTCTGTGCAGGGCTGGCGATGACAGGAACACTTCGGTACGGTTCGGAAGAATTGTCCGGACGAGCGAGCAGTACGGATGGCGGTCGCAATCAGGAGTTCCGGGACTCGCGTCGAGGCCGTGGTCGGCGAGATCCGGGAGCGGATCGCGGCGCGGCGGCTGGTGCCCGGCGTTCGGATCCCGTCGGTGCGGGCCTTCGCGGACGCGATGGGCGTGTCGAAATCCACCGTGGTGGAGGCCTACGAGCGGCTCGCGGCCGAGGGAGCCGTGGTGGCCCGGCCGGGCTCGGGCTTCTACGTCGCCGGCAAGACGCGGCCGCTCTCGCTCCAGGCGATGGGGCCGCGGCTCGACCGGATCGTCGATCCCCTCTGGATCACCCGGCAGGCGCAGCAGGCCGGGTCCGACCAGCTCAAGCCCGGCGCCGGCTGGCTGCCGGATTCCTGGATGCCCCACGAGGCGATCCGGCGGGGCCTGCGCCGCGTGGCCCGGGCCGGCCTCGCCGAGATGACCAACTACGACCGGCCGCTGGGCTACGAGCCCCTGCGCCACCAGATCGCCCGCAAGATCGCCGAGAAGGGCGTGGGCGCCGAGCCCGACCAGATCGTCCTCGTCGAATCGGCTACGCAGGCGCTGGACCTCGTCTGCCGCTTCCTGCTCCAGCCCGGCGACACCGTGCTGGTGGACGATCCCTGCTACTTCAACTTCCTGGCGCTGCTGCGCGCCCAGCGCGTCGCGGTGGTCGGCGTGCCGATGACCCCTGAGGGGCCGGATCTGCGCGCCCTCGCCACCCTGCTGGAACAGCATCGGCCGCGCTTCTATCTGACCAACGCGGCCCTCCAGAACCCGACGGGGGCGAGCCTCGCGCCGACCGTGGCGCACCGCCTGCTGAAGCTGTGCGAGGCCCACGACACGCTCATCGTGGAGGACGAGATCTTCGGCGACCTCGAGCCCGAGGCGGCCCCGCGGCTCGCGGGCTTCGACGGGCTGGAGCGGGTGATCCAGATCGGCAGCTTCTCCAAGACGCTCTCGGCCGCTGCGCGCTGCGGCTGGATCGCGCTCCGGGCCGACTGGGTGGAGCCGTTGGTCGATCTCAAGCTGGCGCTCAGCCTCGGCAACGGCCACGTCACCGCGGCGCTGGTGCACACGCTGATCACCGAGGGGGCCTACCGGCGGCACCTCGCGGAGACCAAGCGGCGGCTCGCCGGCGCGATGGTGCAGGCCTCGGCGGAGTTGCGGGCCTGCGGGCTGGAGCCCTGGTCGCAGCCCCGGGGCGGCTTCTTCCTGTGGATGCGCCTGCCGGACGGGCGCGACGGGGCCGAGGTCGCCCGCCGGGCGCTCGCCCGCGGCATGGTGCTGGCGCCGGGGACGTCGTTCAGCCTGTCGGAGGCGTGGAACGGCTACATGCGCTTCAACGTCGCCCATTGCGCCGATCCGCGCATCCGACCGATCCTGCGGGAGGCGCTGGGCTGACTGGCGATGGACCGGCTCAGGCCGGCAGGGCGAGGTCCGCTCTCAGGCCGCCGAGTTCCGAGCGCCCCAGCGTCAGGCCGCCGCCGTAGAGTTCGGCGAGTTCCAGGGTGATCGGCAGCCCGAAGCCGTGGCCCGGCACGCCCTCGTCGAGGCGCCGGCCCCGCGCCATCACGGCCTCGGCGGCCGCGCCGTCGAGACCTGGCCCGTCATCCTCCACCCGGATCCGGACGATGCCGTTCCCGGCGGCCGCCGAGACCTGCACACGGGTCCGGCACCAGCGGCAGGCATTGTCCACGAGGTTGCCCAGCATCTCGTCGAGATCCTGGCCCTCGCACGCCACCGACAGGTCGTCCGGAACGGCGACGGCAACCGCCACCCCCTTGTCGGCGTAGAGGCGCGCGAGCGCCTCGCGAAGGTCCGCGACGCGCGGTGCCAGCGGCGTGCGGCCCCGCGCCGAGCCCGCCAGCGCGGCGGCCCGCGCCCGGCGCAGGTGGTGGCGCACCCGGCGGTCCATGTCGTCCACCTGCCGCCGCAGCGTCCCGTCCGGGTCGCGGGTCGGTTCGGCCAGCGCCATCGACAGGGTCGCGAGCGGCGTCTTGAGGGCGTGGGCGAGGTTGGCGACGTGGCCGCGGGCGCGTTCCAGGTTCTGGGCGTTCTGGTCGAGGAGCGCGTTGAGTTCGGCCACCACCGGCGCGATCTCGGCTGGCTGGTCCGCCGGCACCCGCTCGCGCCGGCCGGCCCGGACCGCCGCGAGGTCGGTGCCCAGGCGCGTCAGCGGCGCGAGGCCGAGGCGCACCTGGAATGCCAATCCGGCGAGCAGGCACAGGCCGAGGATGCCGAGGGCCAGGGCGAGGCTCGTCAGCGCCTCGCGCAGCGGCCCGCGCAATTCCCCCTCCGGCGCCGCCACCAGGATCGTCGCGGGCTGCGGTCCCGGCACCGTGAGCACCCGGGCGACGAGGGGCTCGCCCCGCGGACCGGTTGCCGAGGCCGGGTGCGGGCGGTCCGGATCGTCCGCCGGCCCCGGATCCGACAGGCGGATGTCACCGCCGCGCAACGAACCGGAGCGGATCGTCTCGGGTCCGCGGCGTATCATCCAGGCCCAGCCGGGGCCGGGCCGATCATAGGGCGGCGCATCGAGGTCCTGAGGCAGGATCCCGGCCTCGAGCCCGGCCCTGAGCGCGACGATCTGCGAGTCGAGGCGCCCGTCGAGCTGACCGCGCACGAACCGGTGCAGGATCAGCCCGATGGCGAGGCCCGCCACCACCAGGGCGGCCAGAACCAGGGCCAGGGCGGCGACGAGCAGGCGGGTGCGGAGCGAGCGCCGCGGCGTCCCCCCGGCCATCAGGCGGGATCCGCGTGCAGCCGGTAGCCGTGGCCGCGCACGCTCTCGATCCGCGCCGGGGCGATCTTCCTGCGCAGCCGCGTGATGATCACCTCCACGGAATTCGAATCCACGTCCGCGTCGCCCTCGTAGACCCGCTCGATCAGGTGCGGGCGCGGCACCACGGTCTCGCGGTTGAGCATCAGGCAGGACAGGACCCGCCATTCGAGCCCGGTGAGCTTGAGCGGCAGCCCGTCGTGCTCGAAGGCGCCGAGCCCCGGGTCGAAGCTCAGCGGACCGCAGGCGATCCGGCTGGCGCCGCCGCCCTGCGACCGGCGCACCAGGGCGCGCAGCCGGATCACCAGCTCCTCCACCCGGACCGGCTTGACGAGGTAGTCGTCCGCGCCCGCCTTGAAGGCCGCGACCTTGTCGCTCCAGCCATCCCGTGCGGTGAGCACCAGCACCGGCAGCGTCCGCCCCGCCGCCCGCCAAGCCCGCAGCACCGAGACGCCGTCGCCCTTCGGCAGGCCGAGGTCGAGGACGACGGCGTCGTAGCCCTCCGTCTCGCCGAGATGCTGGGCGTCCTCGCCGGTGGCGGCGTGGTCCAGCACGAAATTCTCCGCGCGCAGGACCTTGGCCACCTCGGCGGCCAGCGCCGCGTCGTCCTCCACCAGCAGGATCTTCACCCGTCCGCTCTCCCTGCTCCAGCCTCGGGTCCGGCGGAACGATCCCGTCTCGGGCCGAAACGCAGTCCGGGCCGGGTGTTAGGGCCGTGTCCTCAAGTCACCCGTCCCCTTGGCCACGGCGATCCCGATCGGTCGAACGGCATGAGAGTCCCGAGCCAAGCCCTTGAATCCGCAAGAGTTCCACGGAATGCGCTCTGGCGCTGCCGATTTAACCGGATCTGAACCGGGCGGTTCAGGCCGGATTGGCCGCCCGTCCTTACGAAGGGGCCACGGATCGAACGGGTCCGGACTCTTCAAAGGTGACACATCATGACCGACGACAAGACCATCGACCGCACGGCTCAGGAGATCCGCGGGCCAGCCGCCGGCCCTTCCGGCCCGCGGCGGACCGCGATCCCCCGCCGGACCTGGGTGGTGGGCGCGGTGGCGGCGCCCCTGATGCTCGGCGCCGTGGGCCTGTCCCTGGCACAAGGCACGGCGTTCCAGCCGACCCCCGTGGCGCCGGTGGCGATCCAGTCGCTGGCCCCGTCCGGGGCGACCGCCGTCAAGGGCGAGGTCGCCGAGATCTTCGGCAACAAGTTCGTAGTTCAGGATGGGACCGGCCGGGCCCTGGTCGAGACCGGCCGCGAAGGCGAGGGCGGCGGCCTCGTCGCCAGGGGCGAGACCGTGACGGTCCAGGGCCGGTTCGAGACGGGCTTCCTGCATGCCCGGGTCCTGACCCACGGGGACGGGCGGACGATCCTCCTGGGGCCGGCCGGCGCGCCGCCGACGGGCAGCCTCGACTGGGCCAAGGATCGGCTCGGTTTCGGGCCGAAGCCCGATCCGGCCGCCCTGGCGGCCTCCGTGCAGGCGGCCGGCTACAGCGACGTGCGCATCACCGGCCGCGGCCCGCGGCACTGGGAGGTCGCCGCCAGGGACCGGGAGGGGCGCGAACGCCAGCTCCATGTCGGCTTCGACGGGCAGGTGCGCGAGCGGCCGACGCCCGGGCGCCCGGCGCTGTGACCCGATGCCGGCGCGGGATGTCGTGCAACCCTTCCCGCCCTGCCGCGTCCTCCTGTCACGCACCAGGCAGGAGGACGCTTCGTGGAACCGATGAAGCCCATGGAACCGATGAAGCCGATGGAACCCATGAAGCCCATGACGCCGATGAAGGGCGTGGAGCCCTGGTGGCCGAAGGACCTCGGGGATCCCTCGACCAGCGGCGCGCAGAACGGCATGAAGTACGCCTTCTTCCCGGACCAGCACCGGCTGCTGATCGAGCGCGACGGGCAGGTCTCCACCTACGACAGCGGCGATCACCGGATCGGCGGCGTCGCGCAGGCGGATGGGGCCGGGACGTCGCTGACCTTCTCCAGCCAGAACGGCGACGTGGACCTCGGCTCCCTGAAGAAGCTCGGCTGAGCCCGGCGTGGACAGGCCGGGACGGTGCGCTTAAGCCCGGCCCGGTCATGCCAGCCGCCCCGCCGAACCCGTCGACGCCATGCGCGCGCTGATCGACCTCGTCCGCGCCCTGCGGGCGCCCGACCGGCGACGCCTCGGCCTGATCGCCCTCGGTCTCGCGGTGGCGGCCTTGCTGGAGGTGGTGGGCGTCGCCTCGGTGATCCCGTTCCTGACGCTGGTCGGGGATCCGTCGGCGGCGACCCGGATCCCTTACCTCGCCCAGGCCCGGGCCGTCCTCGGCCTGACCGACGAGCGCGGCTTCCTGCTGGTGACCGGCGGCGCGGCCCTCGCGGCGATCCTGGTCACCGCCCTGGTCAATGCCGGTCTGACCTACGCGCAGCTCCGGTTCACCCATCTGGCCGGCTACAGCCTCAGCCGGCGGCTGCTGTTCCGCTACCTCGACCGGGAGCGGCTGTTCTTCACGCGGAGCAACAGCGCCGAACTCGCCAAGAACGTGCTCTCCGAGACCGACCGTCTGGTGATCGGCGCGCTCACGCCCGCCACGGTGCTCGCCTCGCGGGCGAGTTCCGCGCTCGCGGTGATCGCCTTCCTGCTGGCCTACGCGCCGCAGCTCGCGCTGATCCTGGGCGGCGGCTTCGGCGGGCTCTATGTCGGGATCTACCTCGTCATGCGCGCCCGGCTCGCCCGGCTCGGCAGCCGCACCGTGGCCGACAACGAGGCGCGGTTCCGGATCGTGCACGAGACCTTCGGGGCGCTCACCGAGCTGAAGCTCTACGGCCGCGCGGAGGCGTTCGCGTCCCGGTTCGATGCCCCGGCCCGCGCCTACGCCCTCGCCACGGCGGCGAGCCAGCTCACCGGCCAGATGCCGCGCTTCGTGATCGAGGCCCTGGCCTTCGGCGGGGTGATCGTGGTGGTGCTGTTCGCCCTGGCCCAGGGACTCGACGTCGCCGGTATCCTGCCGCTGCTCGGCCTTTTCGCTTTCGCGGGCTACCGGATGCTCCCGGCCTTCCAGAACATCTTCACCTCGGTGGCGCTGATGCGCTTCACCCTGCCGGCGGTCCGGGTGATCGTCGACGAACTCGCCGGCGAGCGGGCGCCCCTGCCCCGCACCGCGGAGCGCCTGCCCTTCGCCCGGGCGATCCGGCTCGAGGGAGTCGGCTTCGACTACGGCACCGAGCGGCCGGCGCTGACGGGCATCGATCTGACGATCCCGGTCAACACCACGACCGGCTTCGCCGGCCGGACCGGCTCCGGCAAGTCGACCCTCGCCGGCCTCATCCTGGGCGTCCTCAACCCGGGGACGGGCCGGATCACCGTGGACGGTCGGCCCCTCGACACCGCCACCCTGCCCGCTTGGCAGAACCGGATCGGCTACGTCCCGCAGGAGGTGTTCCTGGTGGACGGCACGGTGGCGGAGAACATCGCGCTCGGCCTCGACGGGCCGGACCTCGCCGCCGTCGAGCGGGCAGCGCGGCTCGCCGGCGCCCACGACTTCGTCACGGCGCTGCCGCACGGCTACGGGGAGCGGGTCGGGGAACGCGGGGCGCGGCTGTCGGGTGGCCAGCGCCAGCGCCTCGGCATCGCCCGTGCACTCTATCACGACCCCGACGTCATCGTGTTCGACGAGGCGACCTCGGCCCTCGACGACGAGACGCAGGCCGCGGTGATGCGGGCGCTGCGCGCCCTGTCGGGCCGGCGGACGCTGATCCTGATCGCCCACCGCCTGTCGACCCTTGAGGGCGCGGACGCAGTCCACGTGCTGGAGGCGGGGCGGCTCGTCACCTCCGGTCCGCCCGAGACGGTCCTCCCCGGGCTCGGCACGGCGGCGTGAACGCTCCCGAGGCCCACCCCTTGCGCCCGACGCCGCCTCCGTTACCTCGGCCCTCCGAGACAGACCGGGAGATCACCGTGACCGAGCGCATCGAACTGACCGCCGCGGACGGCACAACGGCGACGCTCGCGACCCACGGGGCAGAGCCGGTGTCCTGGCGGGTCGGGGGCACCGAGTATCTCTGGAGTGGCGACCCGGCGCACTGGAACCGCCATGCCCCCTGGCTCTTCCCGGTGGTCGGCGCCTCGGCCGGCGGGCACGTGAAGGTCGGGTCCGAGCGCTACCCGATGGCCCAGCACGGCTTCGCCCGGGACCTGCCCTTCACGGTGGTGACCCAGAGCGCCGACGCGGTGACCCTGCGCCTGACCGACGGGCCTGAGACGCGGGCGCATTACCCGTTCGCGTTCCGGCTCGACGTGACCGCCCGGGTCCGCCCGGCGGGCCTCGATCTCGACGTCAGGGTCGCCAACCCCGGCGACGTCCCGCTGCCCTACGCCCTCGGGTTCCACCCGGCCTTCCCCTGGCCCTTCGCGGGGGGCGTCCGCGCCCGGGATGGCGGCTACGCGGTGGCGTTCGAGCACGCCGAGCGGCCGTTCGCCCCCCAGGTCGGCCCCGGCGGCCTCCTGCTGCGGGCGGAGCAGCCGATCCCTCTCGCCGGCGACACGCTGCCCCTCGATCCGGCGATCTTCACCGAGGCCTTCGTGTTCCGGAACGCGCGCAGCCGGTGGATGCGTTTCACCGGCCCGGAACGGGCGATCCACATGGAGATGGAGGATTTCCCCCATCTCGCGGTCTGGACCAAGCCCACGGCGCCGTTCCTGTCGCTCGAATGCTGGACCGGCTACGCCGACTGGGCGGATTTTTCCGGTCCCCTGGCCGAGCGCGATGCCCAGCGTCTGCTCGCTCCGGGGGCCGAGGCGAATCACGGCGTCCGGTTGACGCTCGAAGGCTGAGCGATGCGCGTCTGGGTGGCCCGCCCCGAGCCCGGCGCGACGCGGACCGGAGCGGCCCTCCTGGCCCAGGGTCATGCGCCGCTCGTGGCGCCGGTGCTCGTGGTGCAGCCGAGCGGCGTGGCGCCGCCCGTGGGACCCTTCGCCGCGCTGCTCCTCACCAGCGCCAACGCGGTGCCGGCGCTCCGGGGTGTATCCGCCCTACGCGGCCTGCCGGTCTTCGCGGTCGGCGCGCGGACGGCCGCCCTGGCGCGGGAGGCCGGCCTCGGTCCCGTGCGGGAGGGGCCGGGCGCTGCCTCCGGCCTCGCCGCCCTGGTGGCGGACGCGCTGCCGCCGGGCCAATCCCTGCTCCACGCGACCGGGGCCGAGCGCAAGCCGGAACCGGCGGCGGCGCTGACGGCGGCCGGATTCGGGGTCACCACTTTCGTGGCCTATCGGGCCGAGGCGCTGCGGCACCTCCCGGAGAGCGTCGGCGGTGAACTCGCCGCCGGACGCCTCGACGCCGCCCTCCACTACTCTCGGCGCAGCGCCGCCATCGCCCTCGCCCTCGCGGAAGGATCGGGGCACGGCGGAGCTTTCCGCCGCCTGAGGCATTACTGCCTATCGCCGGATGTCGCGGCACCCCTGGAAGCGGCCGGCGTTCCGGTCCATTTCGTCGCGGCGCGTCCGCGCGAAACGGACCTGCTCGACGCCCTCGCACCGCCGCCGGGCCAGCCGATGCGGTGACAGGGAGGCCGGGCCGCCGTATCTCGCCCTCGCGCCCGGCGCCGCCGCGGTGCTAGGGGGGCGCGGCGACGCCGAAAACGTTGGAGGACTTGCCCGTGACGCCACCACCCAGCGACGCCGACAAGCCCGGATCCGGCGGCCGGAAGCCGGACGCCGTTCCCGGCAGGCCCGGGCAGCCGATCCCGTCCGCGGGCCAGCCCCGGTCGGCCACGGCGTCGGCGTCCACCGCGTCGACCTCCGCATCCTCGGCGTCCGCCACGGGTGGCGCGAAGCCGGTTGCACCGGGCCTGGGCGAGGCCGCGAAGGCGCCGCAGGGATCGGTCACCGGGATGCCGCCCAAGCCGGCGACCGAGCCCGTGGTGTCCGCCAAGCCTGGCACGACGGCCGACGCGGCCAAGCCCGGTTCCGGGACCGAGAGCCCGAAGCCTTCGACAGGCCCTGTCGCCCAACCGTCGACAGCCAAGCCCGATGGCCTGAAGGCCGAGCCGTCCAAGATCGAGCCGTCCAAGGCTGAGCCTTCCAAGGCTGAGCCGCCGAAGATGGGCCAGTCCGGAACGTCCGACGCTGCCAAGTCAGGGGCCTCCACCGCGTCGACGGCCTCCGCGGCCGCCTCGGGGGCGCCCGGAGCGAAGGTCGCGCCCGGCACGCCCGATCCGACCAAGCCCGGACAGCCGGGCTCGGGCACCCAGACCGGCGCCCGCCCGGCCGGACCCGCCACGGGTGCCGCGGGGGCGGCGGCTGCCGGCGCGGTCACGGCCGGTCCGATCATCGATCTGAAGGCCAAGCGCATCCCCGATGCACCGGCCGCCGGCAGGGAGCCGGTCAAGGAGGCCGGAAAGGACGGCCGGGAGCCGCCGAAGGGTCCGACCCCGACGGCGACCGCGGCCGACCCCGCACGTGGCGCGGCGTCACCGTCCGGCCGCGGCGGCGCCGGGTTCGGCTCGATCGCGGCTGCCGGGCTTCTCGGCGGCCTCATCGGTGCGGGCCTGCTGTTCGGCGCCGAGAAGGCCGGGATCGGTCCCGATCCGCGCCTGAACGCCCTGGACCAGCGGCTGTCCAGTCAGGTCGCGTCCCTCGACAAGCGCGTCGACGGGCTTGCCCCGCGCGACGCGCTGGCGGCCCTGGACAAGCGCCTCGCCGCCACGGAAACGAGCGCCAAGCAGGCGCTGGACAAGGCCGGCGCCGCGCCGGCGGCGGCGCCGACGGAGGGTCAGACGACCGGCCCGTCGCAGGCCGTCCCGGCGGACCTGATCGCCCGCCTCGACAGCCTCGACCAGCGGGTGGCCGCGCTCCAGGAGGAGCCCGGCCAGGAGCCGGGCCGCGACCAGCCGGCCGATTCGAAGCTCGGCGCCGTCCAGGACAGCGGCAAGTCCGACAACGCCAAGCAGATCGCCGATCTCCAGGCGCGGCTGAAGGCGGTGGAGGAGGCCGGTGCCAACAAGGGTGCGGCCGAGGACGCCGCCCAGAAGGTCGCCACCCTGCAGAGCGAAATGGAGCAGAAGACCAAGGCGAATGCCGAGGCCGACGCGGCGCTGGGGCAGCGGCTCGATGGGCTGCAGCAGGCCCTCGACGCCCGGGTGAAGGCGGCCACCGAGGCCGTCCAGGCCGCGACCCAGGCGAGCCGCACCGCCGCCGAGGCCGGGCAGACCCAGGCCGCGGAGGCCGCGAAGGCGGTGGACCGGCAACTGAAGGCGCAGGCCGATCAGATCGCCGCCCTGGACAAGAGCGTGTCGCAGCGCGCCGAGGCCACCACCGTCCAGGCGGCGCTCCGGATCGTCGTGGCCGACCGCGTCGCGGCCGCCCTCGATTCCGGCACGGCCTATGCCGAGCCGCTGGCAACCCTGCGCAAGCTCGATCCCGGGACCGAGGCGCAGGCCAAGGCCCTCGCGCCCTTCGCCGAGGGCGGTGCCCCCTCTGCGTCCGATCTCGCCGACACCTTCCGGCCGATCGCCGGGCGCATCGCGGCCCGGCGGCAGGCCCAGCGGGCCAAGACCGCAGCCGAGACCGGTGACTTCCGCTCCAAGCTCCTCAGCATGGCCGACGGCCTCGTGCAGGTGCGCAAGGCCGACGCGCCCGCTCCGGAGGCCTCGAACGATCCGGAGGGCAAGGTCCAGGCGGCCCTCGACCGCGGCGACCTGACGGCGGCGGAGGCGGCCTTCGCGGCGCTCCCGGCCGAGACGCGGGATCAGGCGGGCGATTTCGGCGCCACGCTCAAGGCGCGCGCCGAGGCCGAGCAGGCCGCGCGCACGCTCCTCGACACCGCCTTCAAGGCCCTGCCGGTCGGCGCAGCCACCCCATCCCAGGCCGCACCGGCCGCCCCCGGGCGTTAGTCGGGTGACGGCCTCCCGCCGCGCGCCGCGCGGCTGCAACCTCTCCGGGCGGACGCGCAGGCGCTCCGCTCCTCCCGCCCCCCGCGACGGCCATCCGCCGGCCGCCGACAGGAGACACTGATCCCATGTGGCGCGCCCTCGCCTTCCTGGCCCTGCTCGCACTCGCCGCCTTCGGGGCGGTCTGGATCGCCGACCGGCCCGGCACCGTCACCCTCGTCTGGAACGGCTATCAGATCGGTACCAGCCTCGCGGTCGCCCTCGTGGGCGTCATCGCGGCGGCGATCGTCCTGGGAATACTCTGGGCGATCGTGCGCGGCGTGATCGGCCTGCCGGAGGCGCTGGTGCGCGGCTCCGCCGAGCGGCGCCGGGCCAAGGGCCTCTCAGCCCTGTCCCGCGGCATGGTGGCGGTCGGTTCGGGGGATCCCCTGGCGGCCCGGCGCTACGCTAGCGATGCCGAACGTCTCCTCGGCACCGAGCCGCTGACCCTCCTGCTGAAGGCGCAGGCGGCGCAGATCTCCGGTGACCGGGATGCCGCCGAGAGCGCTTTCCAGCGTATGGTCGACGATCCGGAGACCCGGGTCCTGGGCCTGCGCGGTCTGTTCGTGGAGGCCCGGCGCCGCGAGGACGAGACCGCCGCCCGCGCCTACGCCACCGAGGCCGCCCGCCTCGCTCCGAGCGTCACCTGGGCCAACGAGGCGCTGCTGGAGGCCCAGAGCGCCGACGGTGACTGGGCCGCGGCCCTCGAGACCATCGAGCGGCGCTCCTCCCTCGGCCTGATTGACAAGGCGAGCGCCCGTCGGCAGCGGGCCGTGCTGCTGACCGCGATCGCCGGCGAGCGCGAGGCCGGCGAGCCCGAGCTCGCGGCTGAGCGGGTCCTGCAGGCGGTCAAGCTCGCCCCCGAACTCGTGCCGGCCGCCTGCATCGCAGGCCGGCTCCTCGCCCGCCGCGGCGACTTCAAGAAGGCGGCGCGGATCGTCGAGGCGGCCTGGAAGGCCAACCCCCATCCCGACCTCGCCAAGGTCTATCTCGGCCTGCGGACAGGGGATTCCGTCCGCGATCGCCTCGCGCGCGCCGAGGTGCTGGCGAAGCTGTCCGTCTGGGATCCGGAATCCCGGCTCGCCCTGGGGCAGGCTGCCCTGGACGCACGGGACTTCAAGCGTGCGCGGGAGGCCGTGAAGCCGCTCCTGTCCGACCGCCCGACCGCCCGCGCCTGCCTGATGATGGCGGCGATCGAGGAAGCCGAGCACGGTGCCGCCTCCGGTCAGGCCCGGGAATGGCTCGCCCGCGCCGCGCGCGCACCCCGCGATCCCCTGTGGATCGCCGACGGCGTTGCCTCCGAGACCTGGGCACCGGTCTCGCCGGTGACCGGACGCCTCGACGCCTTCGCCTGGCGCGAGCCGCCGAACACACTGGCCGCTGCGCCGGCGGTCGAGCCGGAATCGGAGCCGACCGCGCCCGTCCTGGTGCCGGCGGCTCCAACGGTCCCGATGACCCCGATCGTCCCGGCGGCTCCGACCGTCTCTGCACCGGTCTCCCCATCGGCCGCTGGCGCCCATTCCGCCGGGCCGGGGACGGCCGTGCCCGTGCCCACCGTGCTGCCGGCGAAGGCGGCTGAAGCCAAGACGGCCGGCGCCGATCCGGTCTCGGTCGGCATGGCAGCCGCGGCGCTGCCGCCGTCCGGTCCGGGGGAACGCACGGTGCGCAGGACCGGCTGATCGGGGTGCCGGGGGCCGACGAGACGGACCGCGCATGACAGGCATGTCCCGCGGTCACGGGTAAGGCGTGCCATGTGTCTACTGGCAGTTGAAGTAATCGACCTGCCGTATAGCGTAGGCGTAGAACCGTCGACCGAGGATCCGATCATCCACCAGCCCATCCTGCGCCTCCGGTGCCCGTCGAGTCCGCCGGGTCCGGGCTGCATGCCGCCTCGCGCGGTGCGGCCGTGACCCTGTACGACGAGGACGGCGAGCCGCGCCGGCAGGTCGGCGCCCTGCCGTTCCGGCATGGGCGGGACGGGAATCCGAAGATCCTGCTGGTGACGTCGCGGGAAAGCCGCCGTTGGGTCATCCCGAAGGGGTGGCCCATGAAGGGCCGCAAGCCGTTCGAGGCGGCTGCGCGGGAGGCCTACGAGGAGGCGGGCCTGCGCGGTGCGGTCGGCAAGCGTCCGATCGGCCTGTACCTCTACCAGAAGCGCCTCCGGAACCTCGACGTCGTCCTGTGTCAGGTGAAGGTCTTTCCCCTGGAGGTGCGCAAGCAGCTCAAGCACTTTCCCGAGGCGCGCCAGCGGGAACTCCGGTGGTTCACCCCGTCGGATGCCGCCGAGGCGGTCTCCGAGCCGGGGTTGGCCGCCCTCATCCGGGCCGCGGCCCGCACGTAAAGCGCACGGAAGCGCAACACGGCGTTGCCAACGCGGCGGCGATCCGTTATGGCCCCACTCGGCCGGATGGACACGCCCCCCGCGGGGGCGACCCGGCCACCTGCTGCGGTAGCTCAGTGGTAGAGCACTTCATTGGTAATGAAGAGGTCGAGAGTTCAATCCTCTCTCGCAGCACCAGTATATCCCTAACGATTACAGTAGGTTAGGGCGAAGCGACCCTCCGACGATGACCGCACTCTTACACAGCGGTCTTACACATTGTCCCTCAGAGTCGCGAAACCTTGGAAGGACCCTAAATCTGGGGTCTACTACCTACGCCAGCGCACCCCCGTCGATCTTGCCGCACGGTTGAAGGGGCAAACCCTCTCGCTTCCAATTGGTGAGGGTTGGGCTCGCGTGAAGGTCGGCCCCCTCATCCAAGCATCCCTGAGAACCAAAGAATCTCGGGAAGCACGGTCACGGCACGCCATAGCCGATGGTGCCCTCAAGCGGATTTGGAACGTCGAACGTGGGTGTGGCAAATCTGGCACACTAATCGATCATCTTCCGGTAGGTGTTCCTCTCCGCGCTCCTGCCCGTAACTCGACCGCGGTCCCCTCCCCCGTCGCGATCACCGGCCCCACCTTGACCGTTGGGGACCTGTTCGACCGATGGGCAACGGATCGTGCGGACAAACGAGCGCCCAACACGATCAAGCGTTACCGTGGGAGCATTCGGTCGTTTGAAGCGTTCATCAGCGGCCGGGATGCTCGGACCCTGAGCGGTGATGATGTGTTCGCTTGGGCGGTGCATAGGCGAGACCGGGAAGGCATCAGCCCGCGCGCGATCAACAAGAACGATCTGGTAGCTGTCAGCTCGGTGTTTCGATGGGGTGTGGGTCGGTCATCCGGTCAGATGCTGTCGTCTAACCCGGCCGCTGGCATCTCCCTGGATGAGCCTAGGATCGTCCTACAGCGAGAGCGGACCTTTCGAGACCGTGAGACAGTGGCAATCCTGTCGGCGGCTTTAGGGGTCACACCAGACACTCGAAATCCGACCCGTGGTGCAGCACGTCGATGGTGCCCGTGGCTTGCGGCCTATAGTGGGGCACGAATAGCCGAACTGACCAACCTTCACCGTGAGGACATCCGGACCGAAGGGGGTGTCCCAGTCATGCATCTGAGGGTTACGAAGACCGGCGAAGCCCGAACCGTCCCCATCCATGACCACCTGATTGAACAGGGCTTCCTGGCGTTCGTGGAATCGTCTGTGCCTGGTCCCCTATTCTACAACCCAAAACGGCGCCGCGAGGGATCAGTGACCCCTCAAGCGGAGGTTCAGGGGAGACAGGTAGGCAAGTGGGTGCGCGAGACCGTCAATCTCGATCCGGGCGTCGATCCCAATCACGGTTGGCGACACACTTGGAAGACGCGCGCACTTGGAGCCGGGATCGAAGAACGCCTACGTGACGCAATCACTGGTCATAGTGTGGCATCTGTTGGAAGACGATACGAGACACCGACCTTGATGATGCTGGCCGACGCGATGAAACGGTTCCCACGCTATCAACCCAAAACTGTAACGTTCGACAGGCTATAGGGGGAGCATGATCCGAAGTTCCCACTCCAATAGAACTAGCGTGGAAGGAACCGTAGGCACCAGCATCGACCGACGATCCAGAACGGGCTTATAAGCCGCAGGACAATAGACCCAATATCTCACTCTCCATAGATACTCCGACTGATCGATCTGTAAATCCCATAGGTTTCTTGCAGACTCTCGAGTAGTGAGATGTGATTTGATATGCGTGTAACTTAATATTTATAAAATAATAGCGCATTAGATACTAGAATTAAGGATAGTTGGATATCAAGTCAGCCGCGATTTCTAGGTTAGATCTTATATATTCAAACACKCTTGTCCCATTACTCCTCGGGGTTGTTGATAGCAAAAAACGGCCCGGCGTTATTCCGCGCGGCATGTGACCAACGTGGTTACGAACGACATTTGAAAACTCGACCTTGCTATACTCCGACCGGTGAGCCGCCCGGTTACGTATGGCGGTTAGTTCGCTTAAGATGGTAGAAACTGCCGCGATATTGACGACGAATGGTCCGCCCGCCACAAAATGAGTACTACCCACTCGATTAATGAGTCTTTGATTCCAACTTATATACTGCTGCCCACCCGCTATTGCGCCAAAGGCGGAATGAACTGTATTATGGACTGGCGTGAGCATTGGCGGAGAGATGCCCTTTATAGATGCAGCCCCACACATATAACGAAGGAATGACTCTTCGATAAAGTTCTCCCACGCTAGACCTAAACGCAAGACGCAAAGCGATGCTACTTCTTCAACGTCCCGAATAAGCATAGGCTGGCCCTGCACATTTCGAGCCAATCTAATGTTGCCTATCAACTGATTTGTTCGCGCGGATTGTTTTATGAATGCGATTCGAACCGCAGCGATGCTGTGATTCGGCATTATTGATTAGTCTCATCTTGCTCCCAGAGCAGAGCGGGATAGCCGAAGACATGCCGCATGAGATATTGATGTCTAACTATTCTTCTCCCTGTATCTGCCGTAGCACGTTTGCTTGCATCCTGGAACTCAGCGGCTTCAGGGTCAACCGGCCGCATCTCCAATGTATTGCCAACTTCTTTCAATCTTGAAAGTATTGTCTTTCTATTGGGCAGTTCTTTAGGCTGATACGGCGTTCCAGGGAGTTTGTATTTCGCATCATAGACAGCTAAGAATAACGAGAAAAATATTGGAGTTCTTCTGAAAGGTGTCAGCTTGAGCTCGCCCTCGAATATGTTTCCTATTTGATCCACGACATCGGAAAATCGACGCTTGACTCGGTCGGCGCTCGGAAAATCATCGTCGTACCGTTGATAAAAAGTCCTCAAATCAGTAAGTTTGGTTCCTCTAATCCCCGCAAGCATACAAACGACTATCTCAGAACAGAGTTCTGCGTCTGCCATCCGCGCGATATTTGCATCACTCAGTATGTTATTAGCTGTCCAGAACGTATAGTTATCGTATCCAAGGCCGTAAACAAGTTGCTTGAACGCCCCGAAGAACTCCGAGTTTATAAGTTCCTGCCCTTTCAACGGCTGAGTGTAAGTATTAAGACGAGAGAATAACTTTAAGACCTCCGAGTCATCGATAYTCTCCAAAGTGTTCACTTGAAACTTGTACGACAAAATGTCTTGCTGCACCTCAGGCGACAGATCATCGAAAAACTTCCCCCCATATTCTTTGTTGTGGACCTTCAGAACAGGGAAATCCCCAGAAAGATACGATAAAACAGCTCGAAGCCTCTGCTGGCCATCCACGACTTCCCGAACCATCTTTCGAGCGGTGGGGTCCACTCTCAACCGAAGGAAGATTGGAGGTATGGGCATTGCCCGAAGTATACTATCAATAAGATAGGATTTAGCTTTTGCAGGCCAAACATCTCTACGCTGGAACTTAGGCGTAAGAACCAGTTGCTGCATACCCTGCCATTGGAGAAAGTCGCTGATGGGATATGGTGCGATAGTTGGCTGCTGAGACATTTTACTCGTTCGCTTTTGGAGAGCGCCCATATCCAACCCGGCTGTCAGGTCATTGCTGACAGGGGAGCACATTGTAGAGGACAGCCGCGTATCGTCTTCTAAGAATCGCCATTCTGCGGCCGGTGTAGTTCGGTAGTGTCAAATGGGTAAACGCTAGCAGCACAGCGGCGCGAGACAGTTCCACCACCCCAATGGCGTCTTATTTGGGTTGCCTACGCCCTTACGAGACAGTATGGTGACACGGTCTAGAACCAAAAAAGACATAGGTCTCGCTGATGGCTATCTACGGTTACGCCCGGGTCAGCAGTTCATCACAGAGCCTAACCATTCAGCAAGAGGCTTTAGAAACTTCCGGTTGCGATGTCATCCGATGCGAGAAGGCTACAGGAACCAAGCTCGAAGGTCGGACCGAACTGGAAACTATCATACAGTTCGCGAGGGCCGGGGATTCCATAAGGGTCACCCGCATCGACCGCCTCGCAAGGTCGGTGGCCGATCTTGCAGCCATCGTGTCCCGGCTAGAGGCGAAGGGTGTCTCGCTACACGTGATCGAACAGCCCATCGATACGTCCACGGCCGCTGGACGGTGTTTTTTGCAAATGCTCGGTGTTTTTGCCGAGTTTGAGACAGCCATCCGCCGCGAGCGTCAGTTGGAAGGTGTCGCGAAGGCAAAGGCCGAAGGGGTCTACAAGGGTCGGAAGCCAACCATTGATGCGGACCGGATCTGGGCGTTGTCTGCACAGGGGATGGGAGCCACAGCCATCGCCCGGGAACTAAATGTGGCGCGAGCGTCGGTCTACCGTCTTCTGACCGGTGCCGCCCCATCGGCCCCCTAATAGGATTGTCATTGATGGGCGCTGGACTGCCGGGACGCTATCGGAAGTGCTATAAGGGTGAGGTAGGGGCAATCAGCAACACAGAGAGAAGCCCTATGGCGCAGATCTACGCGATTTATCGTCACCATAAAACGGGCGAACGCTTAGTGATACCTGACGGTTACCAGTTTCCCCCAGGTTGCTTGCCAGCTGAGTGGTCTCTGGTTAGGACTATACGAGAAGATAAGCTGGAAACAGACGTGCTTGCGGCCGTGAACGCTCGCGGACATCATCGCTCTTGAACACGGGCTCAGGCTTGGCCGAATAGACGATGTTGGGCCTCGGGTAGTCGGCGCTGCAAAGGTCCGATCCAAACCGCGCAGYCCACGCACCAGCCCTCTACGGTCCGCGCGGAAGACCGAATACTGACGTGCCCTAACATATGCTATAGAATCCTCGCGCAGGACCGATGTATCTCGGGGCATAATAATGATGCCACCTCACGGTTGCGCCTCGGGCAATCTCGCTCGGAAAAGTGCGTGATATAGAGTTGGCACGCATCTTGGAAACGCAACCGAGAGCGTGGGCAAACAAATGGCTCTGTTCTATTTCGATATCTGCAACCAAGGCGATAAAATAGCTGACATGGTCGGTGTTGAGTGCGACACCATAGGCTCAGCCTTTGAGCATGCGAAGGTGATAATCGGAAATATTCGCGACGCATTTGGAGCTGTAGCCGCCGATTGGTCGTCGTGGGCCCTCGAAGTTCAATATAGCGATCATTCCGAGCTCTTCACTCTGCCATTTACTATGGCTGACGTCCGCATCTAGTCAGACGCAAGGCGCCACCGGACGATCCTGAACGATCCTTAGGGTATCGTGGAGTAATGGAGCTCTCAGGGTTATCGTCGGGTCACGCGGCTACATTCTCGGACCGGCCACTGCGAACAGGCAACCCACCATGAAGGAAGGTCGCCCGAGTGCACAACAGTTGTAGGGATCATAAGCCCTTTACGGTCAAGCTTGTGCCGCTGTGAACCCCTCCGGGCTCGCCAACATCTCTCGACGCTCCATTACTCGGGAGCCGTTGACGAAGCGGGAGGCGAACCAGGCGAGGATAAGGAAAAGGAAGAATCGGGCCTTCTCGCCCTCCAACGTGTTCGCCTCATTCAGCATCATCCCATACCAGACGGCTAGGAGCGAAAAGACCGCCCCTACCTTCATCACGGCCACCAGCGTCCCGACGATCAAGCCGTTGTGCTGGATCGAACTGACAAGGGTTCCAAGGATCGCCCACGGCCACCTAAGCGCCCGAACCGCGATTGAACGAGTTCGGAGCGTCAGGCCCGGTGCTATCGAGATGCGCGAACAGGAATCCTCAGTTCGCAGAGAAGGGGCGCTGAATGACTGATGCCGTTCGCGGCCGTGCCCTTATGGGTAGTTTTGCAGCGCTGTTAGACAGCGCTGCGGATCATCTCAGTAGCGCCGTTCCATTCGTTGATCGTGCCGATCCATTCTCCGTTCCTGCCGATTTACTTGCCGGTCCATTCGCCGATCCTGTCGATCCATCCTACGTTCGTGCCGCCGTTGCATTCCCAGCGTCTGCGTCTTGACGACCAACCCATCTGCTGCGTCAGACCTTTCAATCGCGGGCTGAGGGTTGCTGAGGGGAGCAGCCATTGCGCCGCCTCCCAGTCCGAGCGCGAAGGCTGCAGCGACAGAAAACCCCGCCAATTTCGTATACGACATAGCCATCTCCGCCGCCCGCTCGTTGCCGTCAAAACCGGCTTTCCAATTCTGGCAGTTTTTGCGTGGACTGCTTGATCGGAGGAGACAGTCTGAACTGAGTGCTGAGCGCTCTATGGCGGCGTAGCCCGCTAAGGACGGTTGAGGATCGGGAGCGGCCGCTGGAATGGTTAAATGGACTGACCGACGACAGTTCGATACCGTGGGCCTGAATGGCGCCCTTGGGGTCCAGCAGTCGGCCGGCATAATGCTCAGGCTCTGGTTCGATCCTGGCGTAGAGCAACGGTTCGATAGCGCGCCTGACGAACGCCCATTGATCCCTGGGCTACGATCTTCGCCTTCCACGATCCTTCCATAGCTGTTCACATTGGATCAGAGCAGGCGGAAGGACGGGCGTGGGATCCTCAGAGAGGTCTGGCGAGTCGTTCTTGAGCCGAACCAGGATGGCGTGGACGCGCATGGCAGAACGATAACACAAAGCCGCCTTTACAACGATGGGAGAAGGTAAGGGATGCCGTTCTCCCCATTCGATCTGTCGTCCCTCCCGGGCGCCCAGCCACCCTCGACTGACCTATCCAGCTGCAACGCGTTTCCTTAGCGTAGATGCTATCTCCGGTGGAATTTCATATCTATCACTAATATCATCGACGATCTGAGACATTTCCTCTGGGCTACATCGTTCACCGCGAAGTGCCTCGGACAATGTATCCGTTGCTTC
>NZ_JBFULS010000023.1:0-79165 GCF_054049775.1 Methylobacterium sp. P5_C11
CAGGTCGGCACGATCTCCGCCAATGGCGACAAGGAGATCGGCGAGATGATCGCCCACGCCATGCAGAAGGTGGGCAACGAGGGCGTGATCACGGTCGAGGAGGCCAAGACGGCCGAGACCGAACTCGACGTCGTCGAGGGCATGCAGTTCGACCGCGGCTACCTGTCCCCGTACTTCATCACGAACGCGGAGAAGATGGTCGCCGAGCTTGAGGACCCCTACATCCTCATCCACGAGAAGAAGCTGTCCTCGCTCCAGGCGATGCTGCCGGTGCTCGAGGCCGTGGTCCAGACCGGCAAGCCGCTCCTGATCATCGCCGAGGACATCGAGGGCGAGGCCCTGGCGACCCTGGTGGTGAACAAGCTGCGCGGCGGCCTGAAGGTCGCGGCCGTGAAGGCGCCGGGCTTCGGTGATCGCCGCAAGGCGATGCTCGAGGACATCGCGATCCTGACCAAGGGCCAGATGATCGCCGAGGATCTCGGGATCAAGCTGGAGAACGTGACGCTCCCGATGCTCGGCCGYGCCAAGCGCGTGCGGATCGAGAAGGAGAACACCACGATCATCGACGGCGYCGGCGAGAAGTCCGACATCGAGGGCCGCATCTCGCAGATCAAGGCGCAGATCGAGGAGACCACCTCGGACTACGACCGTGAGAAGCTGCAGGAGCGTCTGGCCAAGCTCGCGGGCGGCGTCGCGGTGATCCGCGTCGGCGGCGCGACCGAGGTCGAGGTCAAGGAGAAGAAGGACCGCGTCGATGACGCCCTCAACGCCACCCGCGCGGCGGTCGAGGAAGGCATCGTCCCGGGCGGCGGCACCGCGCTGCTGCGCGCCAAGAAGGCGGTCGCCGAGCTGAAGTCCGACATTCCGGACGTCCAGGCCGGCATCAAGATCGTCCTCAAGGCCCTCGAGGCCCCGCTGCGCCAGATCGCCCAGAACGCGGGCGTGGAAGGCTCGATCGTGGTCGGCAAGATCACCGACAACACCTCCTCGGAGACCTACGGCTTCAACGCCCAGACCGAAGAGTATGTCGACATGATCCAGGCCGGCATCGTCGACCCGGCCAAGGTCGTGCGTACCGCCCTCCAGGACGCGGCCTCGGTCGCCGGCCTGCTGGTGACCACCGAGGCGATGGTGGCCGACGCGCCGAAGAAGGACAGCGGCGCTCCCCCGATGCCGGGCGGTGGCGGCATGGGCGGCATGGACTTCTAAGGTCCACGCCAACCACCTGTCGGAAGAGGAAGGGGGTCGCCGAAGGGCGGCCCCTTTTCTTTTCTCGAAGCGGCGCTTCCCCGCGCGGCTCGGACGGAGGAACGGCTGGCGACGGCGCTTCGGCGCGCCTGGATGGGGCAGCAGCGGAGGTATGCCCGATGCGCTCCCTCACCCCGAACGGACGGTCCAAGTTTTGGCCAAGGTCAGGCGCCCGACGGTGTCGTGCTTGGGAGCGTCTGCACCCGTCTCGATGAAGGCCACGATCCAGTCATGGAATGCCTGGTGATCCGACGGATCGTGATCGGCGGCTGGGTATTCAGTCTTCGCGTGGGACTGCCGCGTTTTTAGCGGAAAGCGGAGGGCCAGCGTTCATCCTGAGTTAGGCTTGCCGGCGGCGGCCAGCGCACGCCGGGGCGCAGGCGGCGCCTCAGGATCTGCGTCAGGACGGTGAACGCGCAGCGCGGGCGTGCGAAGCTGCGTCGCCTCGTCAATCGCACTTATCCGTATCGCGTTGCCGGCAGTCTGACGGGGTCGATGCCGCGACTCCTACAGCGTGTGCGCGCTCGGGCATCGGGCTCGATGACCGTGTTTCCCCGAGCAGCAGATCTTCGCCCCCGGCTCAAACCGTCATCGTGAGCGCAGAGTAGCGACCCCGGGTTGGCGCAGGCGCACGCGGCGGGTCTACTCCGAATCCGGAACGCCTCGCTGCCCTCGCATCGATGGTCGTCCGAGCAGTGGGACGCATCCTTCACTGCTGACGGCCAGAAGCGTGGACGACAAATGAAAAACGGGACGGCTCACGCCGTCCCGTTCAGGGGCCTATCTATCGGCCAAGGAAGATCGAAGCCAGTCGCTGGAGCAGGCCCCGCGGTGCGGGCGGAGGCTCACTCTGCCCAGGACCGTCCCCGATCTAAGCGTTGGCGGCGAAGGGGTGCTGCGCCGAGTTGCGCTGCTCGGTGACCGTCGAAGCCTTCGGCTCACCGTTGACGGCGCGCTGGATCGACAGCTTGGTCGCCTCGTAGTTGTACTTCTGGATCTTGGCGTCGTCGGCCGCCTCCCAGTGGATGAACACGCCGACCAGGATGAACAGGTCGTCGGCCTCATCGGCCGGGATGATGCCCTCGGCCACCGCGTCCTGCACGGCCTTGGCAACGCCGTGCTGGGCCGGGCCGAACATCTGGACGGCCTGACGGGCGTCGTTGATGGTGACCTTGTTGAACATCAGGGTGTTCGGCTTGCACGGCAGGTTCGGCGCGATGACCGCGAGCAGGCTGGTGAAGCCGTGCTTGTTGTTCACGAGGCCGTTGCAGAAAGCCGTCTCGGCCGGCGAGCCGCGCGGTCCGATGATGAGGTCGATGTGGGCAACCTCGTTGCCGTCGCCGACGAGCGCTTCGCCGACCTGAACCTTGGTGATCTTCGCCATTCGGTGTCTCTCCCTGGATTCCGAAATAAAGCCGCGCGCCGGGCGGTGCCGCGGCCGGGAAGCCATCCTTGTTATCGGCGCCCGACCATGCCGGCCGAGCCGGATGGGCCGAGCCGGTTGGGCCGGACAGCGCGGCGGACCCTACAGCGGGGTCCTGCGGCTCACAACCCGCGCAAGGCCCTGACGCGAAGGAATTTCCATCTGTCCGGCGCAGGGACGCCGGAACGTGCGTGCGGGTCAGGCCAGCCCTGCGCCGGCGGTGGCGAGGGCGTCCCAGAACAGTGTCGCGACCGTGAAATCCGCGCTCGTCCCCGGGTTGATGCCCCGCGCCTTCAGGGAGGCGTCGAGGACGAGGAGCGCCTCGACGGGCCTCCCGGCGAGATCGACCCCGGCGAGGACGGCCTCGGCTTCCTGGCGGATGCGTTCGGCCGCGTCCCGGCCGTGCTTGCGGGCGATGTGGCTGTCGGGAACCGTCCGCAGGTAGGCAAGGTGGATCGCGGTCGTGCACCAAGTCGGATCGAGCCCGCGGGCGCGGGCTTCCGTCAGGGCCTTCAGGCCGATCGCCGGCACATCGGCGAAACCGGTCACGTAGGCGCGGGCGATCCGATCGCGGTCCGCGGCTTCCGCCATCGCGTCGCGCAGGGACGCGGGCGCTGCGGCGGCGACGTCGTGGCGGCCGGCGCGGCCGAGACCGCCCGGATTGGCCAGGCGGATCGCCGCGAAGACGGCCTCCGCATCCGCGCCGTCGAGCGTGTCCACCACGGTCGCGACGGATGCGCCCCGCTCGGCCGCCGCCGCCAGGGGCGCGCAGAGGAGAAGGATGCCGAGATTGGTGTTCTGGCCCACCGCCGCCATCGTGGCGGCGACGCCGCCGCGGATCCGCGTCCCGACCCCGGCGCCCGCCTCGGCCAGGGCCGGCGCCGAGACGTCGGCGCTGGTCACGAAATCGTCCAGCACCATGCGGTGCCCCGGCGCATAGGCGTGGACGTTGCCGGGCTTGAGGGCGTCGAGTTCCGCGAGGCAGGCCGCCCGGTAGAGCGTGCCGATCGATGCGGGGTCGAGCCCGGTCATGCCACCACGAGCCGGGGACGGCTGGCACCGCGGACGGCGGCGAGGAAGCCGCGCACGACCGCGGCGGCGATGTCGGTCTCGCATACGGTCTGGAGGCCCGACCACGCCGGCATGGAATTGACCTCGAGGACCGAGAACCCGCCCTCCCCGTCCTCGATCAGGTCGACGCCGGAATAGTCGACGCCGACCGCGGCGGCCGCCGCCTCGGCCAGCTCGGCGGCGGCCCGCGGCATGGCCCAGGGAATCGGCCGGCCGCCGCGATGGACGTTGGTGATCCAGCCGTCGCCCTCGCGGATCATGCCGGCGATCGCCCGTCCGTCGCAGACGAACACCCGGTAGTCCCGCCACAGTCCGTCCCGGCGCGGGACGTAGCGCTGGAGGTAATAGACACGCGCCACGGCCTCCTCGTCGGGGAGGTCCTCCGGCCGTTCGATGAGGGCGAGCCCCTCGCCCTGCGAACCGAACAGCGGCTTCAGCACCAGGGGCGCGCCCGGCCGCGCCTCGGCGGCGACGAGGGATGCGGCCGCCTCACGCTTCGAGAAGACCCAGGTCGCGGGTGTCGGAAGCCCGGCCCGGTCGATGAGTAGCGAGGTGGCCGCCTTGTCCACCGAGCGCTCGATGGCGGTCGGCGCGTTCCAGACGGTGACACCCGCCGCTACCAGGGCGTGCAGCACGCCGAGCCGCATCGTCGTCGCCTCGAAGGTGCCGCCCGCGATGGTCCGCATCAGGACGCCGTCCGGAAGCGAATCCGGGAAGCCCGGCACCCGCAGCGGCTCGCCGCCGCCGGTTACGACGGCCACGTCGGCGAGGGAGAACAGCACCGGCTCGACGCTGCACGCGCGCAGGGCCGCGAGTAGGCGGGTCTTGTGCCAAGTGCCGTTATCGGCCGCGAGCCCGATGCGCATGGTCGTCCTGATCGTCATATGGAAGGCCCGCCTGCGGGGTGGGCCATGGGAACTGGCACGCTCCGGAACGGAGGGCGCTCCTGGAGCCTGAGCGGGACGGAAGGGCCGGCACCGTCCGTTCCGGGCCGATCCGATCCCTGCCCCCATCCTCTCCCGTGCGGGAGAGGATGCCGCTCGTGCACGCCCGGGCCGCCCTTCTGCTGCTCTCGCGCGCGATCACGGTCCGGAAGCCCGGTGGCGCCTCAGGTGAAGGACGCGTCCACCAGGGTCGGCTCCAGGCGCCCGCCGCGATAGGTGGCGCCGGTGCGCACCGACGTGACGATCGCTTCGGCCGGCGAGAACAGGGCGCCGTCGATCTTGTAGAAGTCGCCGTTCACCCGCCCGAAGATGTCGGCGAACGGCGCCCCGTGGTCGCTCGACGTGGTCGACGGCAGCTGCTCGGCGAGCTGCTTGGCGTCGGCATCGTCGGCATCCACGAACAGCTGCACCCGCCCGCCGTAGATGATCGCGTCGTTGGTACGGCCCATCGCCTTGATGAAGTCCGGGTGGGGCGGCGACAGCGGTGCCGAGCCGATCCCGTCCACGATGGCGTGCAGATCGAAGCCGACGGTATGGGCCTTGTGCAGGGCCACCTCGAGCACGCGGGCCACGACCTGGGTCGACCCCGCGAGGCTCTGCGTCGGCGCGTAGATGAAGGTCAGGTCCTCGGGCCGCAGGCCGGAGGCCTCGGCGACCTTGGCGACCACGCTGTCGGGAGGGCCGCCGGCCGCTTCCAGCACCAGGGCGGTCCGGGTGGCGGAGTCACGGAAGCCGAGTTCTTGGTAGAGATCCTCGACGGCCGCCACCGCCCGGCCCGGACCCGAGCCCAGGGCGAAGAAGCCGGAATCGCCCGTCTCGTCCGCGAGGCTCCAGCCCGCATACTGGCTGCCGAGGCAGGCCAGGACCGGGTCGGCGGAATGGACCGTCACCGAATACGGCCAGGACGCGATCGGCCCGCTCGGCGCGATGGTCACGGTGCCGAGCCCGCCGAGACAGATCTCGGCGATGCGCCGTCCGGCCTCGATCGACCCCTTCGCCTGCGCACCGGCATCGACCATCCGGGCGCCGCCGGCCGCCTGCGACACGGAGAGCCGCAGCGTCGCCGCGTCGGCCACGAAGCGCTCAATCAGCGGCGCCGCGAGCGCGTTGATGCTGGGATAGGATTGGCTGGCACTCATCACAGGGCTTCCTCGGGGTGTGTTGTCTTCGCCGCGCGGACGGCCCGCAGGCGCGCCATCCGCGTTTCCAACAGGGCGAGCACCTCCGCCCGGTCCGCGCCTTCGGCCAGCACCGTGCAGAGCGGCGCGTCGCGGCGGACCACCGAGCCGGGGCACGGGCGGTCGCGCACGTAGTCCGGCCAAGCGAGGTCCGGGACTGGCGCAAGCTCCCGGTCCGCGTAACAGATCTGCGCGGCCGCCGCATCCGCCGGTTGCGGGCCGGTCTCCGGCATGGGGCCCAGGCACGCCGCGATGTGGGCCGCGAACAGCGGGGTCGCGCGCCGGTCGAGGATGTCGAGCGTCGCGCCGGGGCGCGGATTGATCTCGGTGAGCCACCATTCGGCGCCATCAACCAGCAGGTCGGCGCTCGCGAGCCCCCGCAGCCCGGTCGCGGCAACGATCCGCTCGGTGCCGGCGGCGACCGCATCTACGAGCGCCGTGTCGAGGGCCGGAGCTTCGCCCAATCCGCGCGCCAGCGCCCCGGCGTAGCGGTAGGGCCGTATCGGAGACGGTGAACACCATTGCTCGGTGACGGCGAGGATGCGGAGGCTGCGGCCATCGGCCAGGAAGTTGAGGGCGTGCGGCCGACCGGGTACGCGGGACTGGAAGTAGTGTCCCCGCGGTGCGGACGCGTGTGTGGCCGGCCGGATGTGGCCGCCGCCGCTGCCCCCCGCCCGCTTCAGCAGCCAGCCTGACGGCGCCGCCGGCCGATCGACCGTGACGGCGGGATGCGGCACGTCGAGGCGCGCGCAGAGCGCCGCGAAGGCACGGGGATCTTTCAGGGTCGCGATGATGTCGGCCGAAGCCCCGATCAGACGATGCCGGGCGGCGAGACGCCCGACGAGGTCCGGCGCGTCTTCGAATCCGCTGCCCAGAACAAGCCCGACCGGCCGGCCGGCGGCGCTGGCGAGGTGGTCGAGGGCGGTCACCACCGCCTCCGCGGCCGGTGCGGACCCGAATCGGCCCGGCAGCGGGCGGTAAGCCTCGGACGCGGCCCGYGTGTCTGAGTCCCCGAACAGGTCGGCCACGTAGGGGCGAAGTCCGGCGCGGCGCGCCGCCTCGGCGAGGGCGCGCCCGGCCTGTGCGGCGATCAGGACCGGATCCGCCATCCGGGGTCGGTCCGGAACGGCCTAGCCGGCGATCTCCACCGCGAGCTCGTAGGCGTCGCGGAAATCGAGGCAGAGGGGCGTATCCGAGGCGAGCATCCGGTCGAACAGGCGCCGCTGCGTCTGATACTTGACGTTGCCGACCGCCAGCGCGCCGATGCCGACGCCCTTTCCGGTGGGCAGCGCCACGTCGACGGCGTTGACGTCGATCCCCGCGATGCCGGCCGGCGGCACAGCGTTGACGTCCGAGGCGACGAGGAGCTTCGGCGCCGATTCCAGATCCTCCGCGGTGAGGATCGGGATGCCCGCCGGTCCGGCGGAGAGGATCACATCCGCGTCGCGGATCGCGGCGCGGCGATCGTCCGGCGTCGTTCCGTCGACGGCGCCGACCTCGATGCCGAATCGCCACTTCATCGTGAAGGCGATCTTGGAGACCCGCTCCTCACCGTCGTGGCCGACCAGAACGGTGCTGGCGCCCTGAAGGGCACCGATCACGGCCGCCACGTAGGCGACGACGCCGGCACCGCCAAAGATGACGATGCGCTTGCCCTTAAGGTCGGTGTTGAACTTCTGACGCAGGACGCGTGAGACCTGCGCCACCATGGCGGCGCCGGTAGTGAACGAGCCGGCCGGGTCGGCGAAGACGTGGTTCACGAAGGGCGGAACGAAGGCCTTCTTGGCGCGGTCGACCATGTCGAGGGCGTCCTCGGCGTTCTTGCCGCCGATGAAGATGCCCGTCCGCGTCCCGTCTGCCGGCGAGCGGGAGAAGATCGAATCCTGGGTCAGCGAGACCACGTCGGCGAGGCTGACCTCCGCGTAGGTTACCACCGTCTCGAAGCCGGCATCCACGGCCATGTTCACGTCGAACGGGCTCATGTGCCGGAGCGGCGTCAGCATGTGGAGGATCGAGCGGGCCATGGAATCCTCATGCGGCGCGCGACAGAGGCGCCTGCCAACGTCCAAACCCGGAGCGGTGCTTCGGGTCAAGCCCGGGACCTCGGGCTCAGGTCAGTGCGGTTACCGATGCGCCGCGGTTCCGGCCCCGGGCGATGAGGAACCGGAGCGGGCCGCCCCGGTCGAGGCTGGCCACCAGCGCGCGGGCCTCGGCCTCGGACGGCACCAGCGCGAATCCGGTCGGTCCCCAGGACGACTGGCCGTACCCTACGACGCCCTGGGCGGCGACCTGGGCGAGCGCCTGTGCGACCGCGTCGCTGGCGAACCGGCCACCCTGGTGGGGCGCGAAATGGTCCCCGATCAGGGTCTGGATGCGGGTGATCCCGGCCCCGAACCCCTGCGGCTCGGCAAGGGCGACGGCGGGCAGGACCTGCATCAGCGCGATCCGGCAGATTTCCGCCGCGTGGGCCTCGGGAAACCGAGGCAGGTCACGGAACGCCTCGACCTCGCGGGCGCCGTGCACCCCGGCCGTGCTCGGGTCGAGGATCAGCACGATCCGCCACGCCTCGGGATAGGGCAGCCGCGCGATGACGGGGGGCGGTCCCCCGTCCGGCCCGCGGCCGCCGTCGACGATCAGGCCGCCCTGCGTGAAGGCACAGAGGCCGACGCCGGACCGGTTGCCCCGATCCAGGGAGGCCGCGAACGCGTCCGGCGCGAAGGGCGCGCCGTCGAGGCGCGCCATTGCGGCGGCCACGGCGAGCGCGAGCTGCGTGCCGGAGCCGAAACCGGCATGGGCCGGGATCACCCGCTCGACAGTGATCGACACGTCCGCGCCGTGTCCGAGATGCGCGGCGGCGGCGGCGACGTAACCGCGAACGCGGTCGGCCTCCGGCCCCGCCACCGTAGGGTCCGCCGCCCGGCGGGCGCTCAGGGCCAGGGACGGTGCGTCGATGGCGAGTCCGATGCTGCCGAAGCGGCGGCCTAGCCCTCCGTGCAGGTCCAGGAATCCGAAATGGAGCCGCGCCGGCGCCTCGACTCGCACGCTTTCGACCGCCGTCATCGCGTTCCGCTCGGGGACCTCGCCCAACTCAATGCCCTCGAATCCCGCCGGCAGGCCGCATGACCGGCGTGCTTGTCCCACGCCGCGCGCCGCCGGGGCAACGGGATCGTGAGGTTGAACGACGGGACCCCCTTGCCGCGGTGGGCGGATGAATGCAAACCTAGGTCCCGCGACGGCGCGCCGAGTTTGCCGCCTGCCTGGACTTCCCGGGCGGACGAGCCATTCCGATTCGGTGGGGAACCCTCTGGTCCGAGGGACACCCGCTTCGTCCGGTCTTACGGCCGTCGCCCGCTCCGAAATTAAGCAAGAACGTTGCGAGAGGGAGCATGGCAGCCTGGGTGAAGGGTGGCGCGACGGACGCGGGCACCGCCATCGAGGCGGCCGCATCCCTGCTCGCCAAGGCGCGCGCGCCGGTGATCGCCGGCCTCAGCGCCGACGTCGCCGCGATCCGCGCGGCTTACGATCTCGCGGGGCGCATCGGCGCCTCCGTGGATACGGCCGGATCGGCCGGGACCTATGCCGAACTCGGCTCGCTGAGCCGGGTCGGCGCCCTGACCTCGACACCCGCCGAAGCCGTCGGGCGCGCCGACGTGGTTCTGGCGGTGGGCGCCTCGGTCTGGCAGTCCCCGCTCCTGAAGCGTCTGATCGACGCGAAGCCCACGCGCGGCCGCGCCGCCGGATCGGATCGCGAGGTGCTGGCTATCGGCGCGAACGCCGCGGCGGCGCTGGCGTGGCCGGCCGACGGCGGGCTGCCGGAGGCCATCGGCGAGCTGCGCGCCTACGCCCGCGGGCACCTCGCGGGCGACGCGCTGCCTGGCCAGATCGCCGCCCGGCTCGCCGCCGCCCGGTACGGCGTCCTCCTTTACGATCCCGCCGAACTCGGCGAAGTCGGCGTCGAGATGCTCCAGGGACTCGCCATGGAGCTGAGCGAGACGACGCGCTGCTTCACCCTCGCGGTCGGCGGTGTGGGTCAGGACCGGGCCGTCGTGCCGGTCTCGGCCTGGACGACCGGACAGGCACCGCGGAGCGGTTTCGGCCGCCGCGTTCCCGAGCACGATCCCTGGCGGTTCGACGCCGCCCGCCAGGTCGCCGCGGGCGAGGCCGACGCCGTCCTGTGGCTCGGCGCCGTCCCGGTGGCGCGGCCGGACTGGCTCTCCGCGGTGCCTTCCGTGGCGCTGGTCGCGGATGGCGCGGCCCAGGCTGCCGACGTCGTGATCCTGGTCGGCCAGCCCGGCCGCGACCACGGCGGCGTGTTGTGGAACGAGCCGCGCGCCGCGCTGACTTTCCGGCCGGCCTCGGCGCCGTCGGATCTGCCGTCGGCCGCATCGGTGCTGGGTGCCCTCAAGGAGCGCCTGGTCACGAGGCAGGCCGCGTCGAGGAGTGACTCCGCATGTTGAGCGTGATCCGGGGCGGGCGCGTCGTCGATCCGACCGCGTCCCGCGATTCCGTCGGCGACGTCTGGATCGAGGACGGACGCGTCATCGATCCGCCGGGGCGCGAGCCCGATGCGGTGATCGACGCCGCGGGCTGCGTGGTCATGGCCGGCGGCGTCGAGGTGCACTCGCACATCGCCGGCGGCAACGTGATCACCTCGCGGCTGCTCCTGCCCGACCTCTACGTCAGCGAGGCTGCGCCCGACGGCCATCCCTTCGCCCATGCGGGCGGGGCGGCGGCCTGGATCGGCTCGACCTACGCGCGGATGGGCTACACCACGGCCGTCGAGCCGGCGATGCCGCCGACCCACGCGCTCGGCACGCAGCTCGAACTCGCCGACATCCCGCTGCTCGACCGCGGCGCCCTGACCGTGATGGGCAACGATGATCAGCTCCTCCAGCTGCTTCGCGAGCGCCAGGGTGGGAATGCCGTGCGCGACCTCGTCGCCCTGTCGGTCGCGCAGTCGCGCGGGCTGGGCGTCAAGTGCATCAACGCGGGCGGCGCCTCGGCCTTCAAGGACGGCGCCCTCCGGCTCTCGCTGGACGACGAGATCCCCTGCTACGGTCTCTCGACCCGGCAGATCATGGGCTCGCTCCTCGACGCGGTGGAAGAGATCGGCGTCCCGCACCCGCTCCACGTCCACTGCAACAACCTGGGGCTTCCCGGGGGCGACGACAGCTTCATGGCGACGCTGGATGCGGCGGAAGGCCGGCGCATCCACTTCGCCCATGCTCAGTTCTACGCCTACGGCGCGGTCGATCCGGCCAATCCCGGAACCGGCGGCTTCCGCTCGGCCGCCGAGCGCATTGCCCAGGCGATCACCGACAACCCGAACGCCACCCTCGATATCGGGCAGGTGGTGTTCGGTCAGACCGTGACGGTGTCCCTCGACATCCTCCGCCAGTTCGCGGGCCGGAAGGGCGCCAAGCCGAAGAAGTGGGTCCTGAACGCGGGCGACGCCGAGGGCGGCGGCGTGGTGCCGTTCCTGTACCGGCCCCGGGGCCCGACCAGCTCCCTGCAATGGGCGATCGGCCTGGAGATCATGCTGCTCTCCACCGACCCGGAGCGCACGATCCTGACGACGGACCACCCGAACGGCGGTCCGTTCACCCAGTACCCGCGCATCATCCACCTGCTGATGGACAAGGCGGAGCGCGACCGCGAGATCGCGACGCTGCCGAGCGTCGTGGGCGAACGCTCGAGCCTCCCCGGGCTGGAGCGCGAGTACACGCTCTCGGAGATCGCGCAGCTCACCCGTTCCGGACCGGCGAAGCTCCTCGGTCTCGCCGACCGTGGCCACCTGCGGGCGGGCGCCCGGGCCGACGTGGCGGTCTACCGGGACGACACCGACCGCACCGCGATGTTCACCGCCGCCAAGCTCGTCCTGAAGGACGGCGTGCCGATCGTGGAGGACGGCGAGGTGGTCGAGTGGCGTACCGGCCGCACGCTGTCGCTCACCGTCGAGTCCGACAAGGCCATGGCGAAGCGGGCCGACGCCTACCTGACGGAACGGTTCGGCGAGGGGCTCGACAGTTTCGCCGTGCCCGACGCGGCCTTCGGCGAGGGCACGCAGAACTTCGAGGCGGTGCCATGCCGGGTGTGAACAGCGGGGCGAGCCGCGGGAAGAACGATGTCTGACCTCACCCTCAACGGCATCCCGGTGGTCGACACCTTCGCGGAGGCGTTCGATGTGGCCGGGACCGCCATCATCGTCACGAACGACACCGCCAAGTGGGCGATGATCGCCGCGACCACGATGACCGGCTTCGCCACCTCGGTGATCGGCTGCGGCGCCGAGGCCGGCATCGACGCGGAGCTGTCCCCGGAGGAGACTCCGGATGGGCGCCCGGGCGTGCGCATCCTCCTGTTCGGCTTCGAGCCGAACGGCCTCAAGGAGCAGCTGATCAAGCGCGTCGGCCAGTGCATCCTCACCTGCCCGGGCACCGCCTGCTACGCGGGCGTCGACGGGCCGACCAAGATCAAGCTCGGCGGCGCGATCCGCTATTTCGGCGACGGCTTCGCGGTGGCCAAGCGCCTGCCCGACGCCTCCGGCAAGGCGCGGCGCTACTGGCGCATCCCGGTCATGGACGGCGAGTTCCTGTGCGAGGACACGGTCCGGGCCGTGGACGGCGCGGTCGGCGGCGGCAACCTGCTGTTCCTCGGGCGCACCCATGCCGAGACGCTCAAGGTTGCCGAGATCGCCGTCGAGGCAGCCAAGGCGGTCCCCGGTGCGATCCTGCCGTTCCCCGGCGGCATCGTCCGCTCCGGCTCGAAGGTCGGCGGACGGACGAAGGGCATGATGGCCTCCACCAACGATGCCTATTGCCCGACCCTGAAGGGCCGCTCCGGCTCGGCGCTTCCCCCCGATTGCGGCGTGGTACTGGAGATCGTCATCGACGCCCTGACCTCTCAGGGCGTGTCCGACTCGATGCGCGCGGGCCTGCACGCCGCGACCGAGATCGGCGGCAAGCACGGGCTGATCGCCGTCACCGCCGGCAATTACGGCGGCAATCTCGGCCGCCACCACTATCACCTGCGCGACCTGATCGCGCGCGACGACGCCAAGCCGGAGGGCTGAGCCGTGAGCACCCTCACCCTGCGCCAAGCGCCCCCCGAGCGGCTGGATTTCCTCGCCATCAACCCAGTGGCGCTGAGCCGTCTCTCGGCCGGCGATGCCGAACGCCTGGAGGTCGGGACCACGCGGACCGGCGTGCGCCTCGGCGACTGCTTTTCCGTCTCCCTCGACGGGTCCGACACCCTCACCATCGAGGGGGGGCACGAGCGCCTGGACCGGGTCGGTGCCGGCCTGTCCGAAGGCGCGATCCGGGTCACGGGCGACGTCGGCCAGCGGGTCGGCGCCGGCATGGCCGGCGGCAGCGTGACGGTCTCCGGCAATGCCGGTCCCTACGCGGCCTCCGGTGCCACCGGCGGCACGATCACCAWCGCGGGTGACGCCGGCGACCACGCCGGCGGCGCGGTCTACGCCGCCAAGGCGGGCCTCGACGGGGCGACACTGATCATCCGCGGCACGGCGGGCGCCCATCTCGGCGACAGGATGCGGCGCGGGACGATCGTGGCCGGCCGCGCGGGCGCCTACGCGGGCTCACGCATGATCGCCGGCACCCTGGCAGCCCTGGCGGTGGGCGATCATCCCGGCCTCGGCATGCGACGCGGGACGCTCCTCCTCGGCGCCCATGGCCGGATGGCGCCGACCTTCGTGGAGACCGGGGCGCACGACCTCGTGTTCCTGCGGCTGCTGGCGACGGCGCTGCGCGGGCTCAGCGCCGAGCACGCCGAACTCCTGGCGAAGCCGCTGCGCCGCTATTCCGGCGACCTCGCCACGATCGCCAAGGGTGAGATCTGGGTCGCGGCCTGACGCCGCCTGGGCAACGGGCGTGGACGCGCTCTATGGTCTGCCCCAAGCCGGCCCGTTCGAGGCCGGCAGCCCGGAAACGCGCCCATGCTGCTGCTGCTGTCGATCTGCCTCGTCGCCCAGCCCTCGACCTGCCGCGAGGACCGGATCGAGATGTCGTTCGAGACATCGAGCCCGTTCGTGTGCCTGCGCAACTCGCAGAGCGCGCTGGCGACCTGGCAGGCCGCGCATCCCGAATGGCATGTCGAGCGCTGGCGCTGCGCGGCCAAGGGCAGCCTGCCGAAGGATCTGTGACGGCACCTTGGTTTCGGGACCGGGCGGTGCCATGCTCGTCCCGGGATTGAGAGCGGGGCAGGTCCGATGCGCTCGCTGAAGGTCCGCTTCGCGCTGCTGCTGGGGGGCACCGCCATCGTGGTGATGCTGGCCGCCGCCGCCGCCCTCGCGGCGATCGGCGCCGCGGAGCGCACCGTCGACCGCACCCTGGAGGCGCAGCGGCGCCTGGAACTGCTGGCCGAATTGTCCGGCCGCCTCACGCAGTTCGGGCTGGCGGCCGTCGAGACGGTTGGCAATCCGGATGGTCAGCCCGAGGCGATGGCGATCGCCCGCGACAATGCCGACCGCGCGCTGACGACCGTGGACGAGGCGCTCGCCAAGAGCTTCCCGCCGAGCGACGACCCGGCCGACCGGATGCAGTACGCGGCGCGCACCCGACCGATGGCGCAGCTTCGGGCTGCCCGTGTCGTCCTGGACCGGCAGGTGGCGCTGATCAGCCGCCAGACCGACTCGGAGCGGCGGCAGGACGCGATCAAGGGCGCCCTCAACGGCTTCGGCGCCATGACCGGTCAGCCGCTCTCCTTCCTGATCGAGGCCGAGCGGCGCAGCATGGCACTCGGCTCCGAACAGGCGCGGGCGCTGTCCGCACGCCTGCGCCTCGCCGCCGCCTCCGCCGTGGCGGCGGCCCTGGTCCTGCTGGCGATCCTCTACCGTGGCGTGACCCGACCGACGCTGGCACGGATCGAGGAGGTCCGGCGCGCCGCGAGCGCCATTGGCCACGGCGCCCTCGACACGCGCCTCTCGGTGGCGACCCGCGACGAACTCGGTCTGCTGATGACCAACGTCAACCGCATGGCCGCTCGCCTCGCCCGGCGGGAATCGCGGGTTGCGGCCGATCGGGCCGCGCTGGAGGATACCGTGGCGGCGCGCACCGCCGACCTGCGGGCCGCCAACGCCCGGCTGGAAGCCGTCGACCAGTCACGGCGCCGCTTCTTCGCCGATGTCAGCCACGAGCTGCGCACGCCTTTGACGGTGATCTTGGGCGAGTGTGACCTGGCGCTGCGGGGCGCGTCCCGGGTGTCCGATCCGGGACCGGTCTTCGCCACCATCAAGAAGCGGGCGCAGCGGCTGAAGCTGCGCGTCGAGGATCTGCTGCGGGTTGCCCGCTCCGAATCGGGCGAGATCGAGTTCGACAAGCGCCCCCTCGGCCTCGCGCTGGTCCTGTCGGAAGCGAGGGACAACATGGCCTCCGAAGCGGCGCGCCGCCGGGTCGACCTGACGCTGGATCCCGGCACGCGGGACGTAGAATGCATCGCCGACCGCGAGTGGATCCGCCAGACCGTCGAGAGCCTCGTCGACAACGCGATGCGCCACGCCACCGGTCTCACCCGGGTCGAGGTCGCCCTTGCGGCCGGCCCTGGACCGATCGGGCGGATTACCGTCACGGATGACGGCGCGGGCTTCGGCGCGTCGGAGGCCGAACTCTTCGAGCGCTTCCGGCGCGGTGCGGGCGCCGGCCCCGACGAGACCGGGTTCGGCATCGGCCTCGCCCTGGCGCGCTGGATCGTCGAGCAGCACGGCGGCACCATTCGGCTCGGCGCCGGGCCGGAGGGCCGCGGTGCCCGTGTCAGCCTGGACATCCCGGCTCTCGATCCGGCATGGGAGTCCGGCCCGGCCGGTGGCGCCGCCGGGGACGCGCAGGTTAGGGAGTCGGCCGCATGACGCGGATCCTGATCGTCGAGGACGACATCGACATCCGCGGCCTCCTGGCCCGGGGGCTCGAAGCCGAGGGGTTCGAGGTCGGGACCGCCGCCTGCGTCGACGAGGCGCTCAAGGCGGCGCACGATCCGGCACCCGGCGCCGTGCTCCTCGACATCAACCTCCCGGACGGGTCGGGCCACGACGTCTGCCGGTCCCTGCGGGAGGGCGGCTTCCCAGGGGCGATCCTCTTCCTCTCGGCACGAGACGAGATCCGGGACCGCGCCGAGGGGCTGGCGCTCGGCGCGGACGACTACATCATCAAGCCGTTCGAGTTCGACGAGCTGGTGGCGCGCCTGCGCACGCATCTCATGCGCCGCGAGCAGGCGGAGGCGCCGCGCTCGCGCGTCACCGTGGGCAAGTTGATGCTCGACATGGACACGCGACAAGCGAGTTGCGGAGACGCCAGTGCCCGACTCACGCCCCGCGAGGCCGAGCTTCTCGCGATGCTGATGGAGAATATCGGAAAGCCGGTCTCCCGAGCCGACATCTTCGACCGTCTCTGGGCAAGCCAGGGTGGGCTGTCGCTCAACGTGGTGGACGTCTATATCGGCTACCTGCGCTCGAAGATGGCCGATTTCGTCCGTTACGGCGGCCCCGGGCTGGTGACCGTGCGTGGTAAAGGATTCATGCTCGAGTTGCGTGGCCGCGATTTTAGACAGTGAGCCCTCTGTACTTAAGTCGCAGGCGCGCCCGTTTCTCGATGGTTTCCCGACGTTTAGAAAGTGTCTCACGAAAAATTTGGGAGGATCCGGCAACTTAGTGCTTGAAGCCTGGAGCTGAATCGTCGATACCTCTCCCGCGCCGGAAACGAGAGCGCCATCAGTGTCTTAGGGTCCTCTTAGGAACCGCGTGACGCTCGGTGAAGACATATCCTGAGGAGAAACACCATGAAGTGGGCTGCCCCGATCGTGTCCGAGATCTGCGTCGGCATGGAAGTGACGAGCTACGAGTCGGCCGAAATCGACACCTTCAACTGAGTTTCACGGGCCGGGGATCTCGGGAGCCGCACCATGCGCGTCGTGATCCTCGGTTCCGCGGCCGGCGGCGGCCTTCCCCAGTGGAATTGCCGCTGCCCCATCTGCGCCATGGCGCGGTCCGAGCCGGACCGGGTGCGGCCCCGGACCCAGTCGAGCATCGCGGTCTCCGCGGACGGGTCTGACTGGCTGCTCGTCAACGCATCGCCGGATATCCGGCAACAGCTTTTCGACAACCCCCAGATGCACCCGCGCGAAGGTCTGCGCCACTCGCCGATCCGCGCCGTGCTCCTGACGAACGGCGATGTCGATCACGTCGCAGGCCTTCTGACACTGCGCGAGGGCCAGCCCTACACGCTCTACGCCACCCGCGGCATCCTCGAGTCCGTGAACGCCAATCGCGTGTTCGACGTGATGGCCGACGGCGTCGTCGTCCGTCAGGCGGTCGGCATGGAGCAGCGTTTCGAGCCGCTTCCCGGTCTCTCCGTGACGCTCTTTCCGGTGCCGGGCAAGGTGCCCCTGTGGTTGGAGGATGAGACGATGGAGATCGGCGCCGAGACCGAGACGACGGTCGGCGCACTGATCGAGGCCGGCGGCCGTCGACTGGCCTACGTTCCGGGCTGCGCTCGCGTGACGGAGGGTCTGCGTGCGCGCATCGCCGGCGTGGATGCGCTGCTGTTCGACGGCACCGTCCTGCACGACGACGACATGATCCGCGCGGGCGTCGGCACGAAAACCGGGTGGCGCATGGGCCACGTGCCGATGCGCGGTGACAACGGATCGATCGATGCCCTCGCGATGGTGGAGATCGGGCGCCGCGTCTTCGTCCACATCAACAATACCAACCCGGTGCTCGTCGAGGGATCGCCGGAGCGGGCGGATGTCGAGGCGGCCGGCTGGACGGTGGCGCATGACGGACTGAGCTTGACGGTCTGAAACCGCGAAGCCTCGGGACTGCGGGTGATCCCGGAACCGGCGCCTTCGTGCGGAAACGCGAGCCGTCGCGGCCGCGGGGTTTGAAGGGCGCCATTCGGCGATCCGCATGCGCCCTGTGCCGCAGGCAACGGAGGCACGAACCGCCCCGTTGGCAGGGATCGACGGTTGGGTCCGCTCGCCGTCGGCACTATATCGTCCCTGAACCCGGACATTCGCCCCGCGGACGAGGGCGGGATCAGGATACAGGAAACGCGAGCCGAGAACGGAAGCCGGACACGCCATGAACGCAGTCTTCCCGACCCCCGATGCCGCCGACAGCCAGCGACTGCTGAGCCCCGAGGAGCTGGAGGCGGCGCTGCGCGACATCGGGGGGCGCCGCTACCACAACCTGCATCCGTTCCATCGCCTTCTGCACGACGGCAAGCTGTCGAAGGATCAGGTCCGGGCCTGGGCGCTCAACCGCTACTACTATCAGGCGATGATCCCGGTGAAGGACGCGGCGGTCCTGGCCCGGATGACCGACGCGTCGCTGCGGCGCATCTGGCGCCAGCGGATCGTCGACCACGACGGCGACCACGAGGGTGACGGCGGCATCGAGCGGTGGCTCAAGCTCGCTGAGGGCGTCGGCTTCGACCGCGACTACGTCCTGTCGACCCGCGGCATCCTCTCGGCCACGAAGTTCTCGGTGCAGGCCTATGTCCACTTCGTCTCGGAGAAGTCGCTCCTCGAGGCCGTCGCCTCGTCGCTGACCGAGATGTTCTCGCCGACGATCATCTCGGAGCGCGTTGCCGGGATGCTGAAGAACTACGAGTTCATCACCAAGGATACGCTGGCCTATTTCGACAAGCGTCTCACCCAGGCGCCCCGGGATGCCGATTTCGCACTCGATTACGTGAAGCAGCACGCGACGACGCCGGAGCTTCAGCGGCAGGCGATGGCGGCTCTGACGTTCAAGTGCAACGTCCTCTGGACGCAGCTCGACGCCCTGTATTTCGCCTACGTGGCACCCGGCATGGTTCCTCCCGACGCGTGGAAGCCGGGCGAAGGCTTGGTTGCGGAGGGGACGCAGGTCCGGGCGGGTGGTCTCGGCGGCAAGATCGCGCCCGGCGACCGCCCGCGTCTGCCGCGCGGCGTGCGGCTGCGCAACGATGAGACGCGCGGCAAGTATGTCCTCCTGGCCCCCGAGCGGACCTTCGACCTCGACGACAACGCGGTCGCGGTGCTCAAGCTTGTGGACGGCATGCGCAGCGTCGCCGACATCGCGGACGAACTGGGCAAGACCTACGCGGCCGATCCGCGTGCCATCGAGGTCGACATCCTCGCGATGCTCGACGGCCTCGCGGAGAAGCGGGTTCTCGAGCGATGAACGCCCTGACGCCGAACCGGCCCGCGGCGCCGGCCCCGGTGGGTCTGCTCGCAGAGCTGACCCATCGCTGCCCGCTCCGCTGCCCCTACTGTTCGAACCCGCTCGAGCTCGACCGCCGCTCCGGCGAGCTCGACACGGAGACGTGGCAGCGCGTGCTGCGGGAGGCTTCGGCGCTCGGCGTCCTCCACGTGCACCTCTCCGGTGGCGAGCCGACGGCCCGCAACGACATCGTCGAGATCACCAAGACCTGTGCGGATCTCGGTCTCTACTCGAATCTGATCACCTCCGGCGTCGGCGGCGCCCTCGCCAAGCTACAGGCGCTCTACGATGTCGGCCTCGACCACGTGCAGCTCTCGGTGCAGGGCGTCGACGCCCAGAATGCCGAGCGGATCGGCGGCCTGAAGAACGCCCAGCCGCAGAAATTCGAATTCGCCGCCAAGGTGGTGGATCTCGGGCTGCCGCTCACGCTGAATTCGGTGATCCACCGCGGCAATATCCACGAGGTCGCGGGCTTCATCGAACTCGCGGTGACGATGGGCGCCAAGCGCCTCGAGGTGGCGCATACGCAGTATTACGGCTGGGCCTACGTCAACCGCGCCGCCCTGATGCCCGACAAGGCGCAGGTGGACGAGTCGATCCGGATCGTCGAGGCGGCCCGGGAGCGGCTCAAGGGCCAGCTCGTCATCGACCTCGTGGTGCCGGACTACTACGCGAAGTATCCCAAGGCCTGTGCCGGCGGCTGGGGCCGCAAGCTGATGAACGTGACGCCCCAGGGCAAGGTCCTGCCCTGCCACGCCGCCGAGACGATCCCGGGTCTCGAGTTCTGGAACGTCAACGACCATTCGCTCAGCGCGATCTGGCAGGACTCGCCAGCCTTCACGGCTTATCGCGGGACCGACTGGATGCAGGAGCCCTGCCGCTCCTGCGACCGTCGGGAGAAGGATTGGGGCGGCTGCCGCTGCCAGGCCCTGGCGCTTGCCGGCGACGCCGCAGCCACGGATCCGGCGTGCTCGCTGTCCCCATTGCACGCCAAGGTCCGGGCGCTGGCCACCGAGGAGGCGGCCGAAAACCCGCCCGATTATGTCTACCGGACGATCGGCAGCAACGTCCGATCGCCGCTCAAGGAGGAAGTCCGCTCGTGAGAAACCTTGCCTCAGCGGCCATCGCGCTGGCGCTCGTTACGGGGCCGGCTCTGGCCGAAGACGCGCCGAAATCCGCCACCGTCACGCAGGCCAACGCGGCGGCCACGCCCTCCGCGGCCGATCTTCTGTTCGACCAGCCGCAGATGAAGAACACCGCTCCCGGCTCGACACTGACCTACGACTACCTGCGCCGCTCGGGCATCTCCAAGGGTCCGTTCGGGGCGCCTCTGGAGGATACGGTCACGCTGAAGGTCGAGCCCGGGAAGAGCGCCGAGGCGCGCGACATCAACGTCGTGATGTTCTCGGGTCTGAACCGGGTGCCGGCCGGGCCGTTCGAGGACATGGCAGGCAATCCGGTGGTGTCTCTGTTCCTCGAGAACCATCTCCGCGGCCTGGCCAAGGTGCTGGAGGCGAACCCGCGCTATCTCAAGCTCGCGATCCGCAAGGGTCTGCGCGAGAAGGCGGTGGTCACGCCCACGAAGGTGCGTTTCGGCGGCCAGGACGTCGACGGCTGGCGCGTGGTGACCAAGCCGTTCGCGGGCGACTCGATGGCCCAGCGCATGCGCGGCATGGACGACATGACCTACACCTTCGTCACCGCTCCGTCCGTCCCGGGCGAGATCGTCTCGATCGAGGCGACCTCGAAGAGCCCGGATGGCGGCGAACTGCTTGAGGAGAAGCTGAACTATGATCAGAAGGCTGGCTGAACGGGCTGCCCTGGCCGCCCTCGCCCTGACGCTGTCGGGCCTAGCCGGCTGGGCCGCCGAGGAGAACGACTATCCCACCGACGCCCGGGTGGATTACGTGTTCGGCTGCATGGCCGCCAACGGCCAGACCCGCGAGAGCCTGCAGAAATGCTCGTGCTCCCTCGACCAGCTCGCCGCGATCCTGCCCTACGACAAGTACGTCCAAGCGAGCACGATCCTGTCGATGCGACAGGGCGTCGGCAACCGGGCGAACGAGTTCAAGTCGACCAAGATCTTCGACGACAAGGTCGCGGATCTGCGCCGCGCCCAGGCCGAGGCCGAGATCCGCTGCTACCACGGCTGAGGCATGCCGCGAGGCCGGCGTTGCGCCGGCCTCGCGATTCGCGCACACCCGCTCCCGAACCGCTCTCGTGAACGGGACCCGCACCGTGACCCCCTCCCCCGGCCTGACCGATCTGCTGCCCGCCCTGGGCGGGCGTACGCTGGTCATGGGCATCCTCAACGTCACCCCGGACTCCTTCTCGGACGGCGGCCTGTTTGCCGGAGAGGCGGAGGCCGTCGCCCAGGCCGAACGGCTGGTCGGCGAGGGGGCGGCGATCCTCGATATCGGCGGCGAATCCACGCGCCCCGGTCACGTGCCGGTGCCGGCCGAGGAGGAGCAGGCGCGCGTCCTGCCGGTGATCCGGGCCGTCGCGCCGCGGCTATCGGTGCCGATCTCCATCGACACCTACAAGGCGTCCACGGCCCGCGTCGCGCTGGAAGCCGGCGCCCGGATCGTGAACGACGTCTGGGGCCTCCAGCGCGAGCCCGACATCGCCAACGTGGCTGCCGCGCATGGTGCGCCGGTCATCATCATGCACAACCGCGAGACGATCGAGGCGGATCTCGACATCGTCGCCGACATGTTGGCCTTCTTCGAGCGGTCCCTCGTGATCGCCCATCGGGCGGGAATCCCGGATTCCGAGATCGTGCTCGATCCGGGGGTCGGTTTCGGGAAGACCTGGGCGCAGCATCTCGAGGTCCTGCGGCGTCTTCCGGAGATCCGCGCCCTCGGATTTCCGGTCTTGGTCGGCGTCTCCCGCAAGTCGCTCCTCGGCCGCCTGCACGACCGCGAGACCCGACCGGCCGATCGGCTCTACGGGTCCCTGGCCGCCCATGCCCTTGCGGCGACGCTCGGCGCCGACATCGTGCGCGTGCACGATGTGGCGGCACATGTCGACGCCATGCGGGTCGTCGACGCGGTGATGCGTCCGGAGGCCCGCTGAGCCATGGCGAGCGACCTGATCCGCGTCACCCGAATCGCCGTGTTCGGCCGGCACGGTGTGTTGGCCGAGGAAGCGGTGCTCGGACAGCGCTTCTACATCTCCCTGGATGCCGAACTGGACCTCTCCGCGGCGGGCCGCTCCGACGACGTCGGCGCGACGGTGAGCTATGCCGATCTCACCGCGATCGCGGCGGCCGTCGCCACCGAGCGGCGCTTCAACCTGATCGAGGCCCTGGCCGAGTCGATCGCCGAGGAGATCCTGGCGCGATGCGCGCCTGTGGACGCCATCACCGTGCGGATCGACAAGCCGAGTGCTCCCGTCCCGGCGATCTTGGACAGCGTGAGCGTGGAGATCACGCGCCGCCGGGGCGCCCAGCGATGAGGGCCTATCTCGGCATCGGCAGTAATATCGGCGACATGGCCGCGATGCTCGATCGCGCTGTGGTTGGGCTCGCGGCGATTCCCGGCATCACGGTCCTGGCGCGCTCGTCCGACTACCGGACGCCACCCTGGGGCAAGACCGACCAGCCGTGGTTCCTGAACGGAGCGGTCGCGGTGGAGACGGACCTCACGCCGCACGGCCTGCTCGATGCCTGCCTGCGGGTCGAGCATGACCTCGGGCGCGTCCGCGAAGAGCGCTGGGGGCCGCGGGTCATCGACATCGATGTCCTCGCCTACGAGGGGGCCGCCGTCGACGACGCGCGCCTCGTCCTGCCGCACCGCCACGTGCGCGAGCGCGCCTTCGTGCTGGTACCGCTGGCCGAGATCGCGCCCGACCTCATCATCGGCGGCGAGCGCGTGAGCGACGCGTTGCAGAAGCTCGATCGGAGCGGGATCGAACGGGTCTGAACGTCTCTCTCGAAAAGGACCGGAGGGCCGCGTCTTATCCGCAGCGGCGTGCAGCCATGCTGAACGCCGCCCACCGCATGACCAGCTGCGGAGTCGAGCGCCGTGTCTGGAGCGCTTCGATGCCCACCAGGGCGGCGTCAGGACGAGACGATGACGGGCGTACGGGCGATCGCGGCGCGTCAGCGATCGCCGGGTTCGACCAGCTTGCTGTCGTCCTCGTCGAGGAGCGGCACGTCATACTCCCGCAGGACCTTGTCGATGTCGGCCTTGCGCTTGCGCAGTACGGTGTTGAGCGAACGCTTCCAGTCGTTCTCGCCGATCCGGACGCCCATGGCGATCCGATAGGCCATCGGTGGCCGCTCCGGCTCCTTCAGCAACGGCACGACGCTCATCGCCGTCGGCGATTGCTTGGCGAGCCAGCCCGCCGCCGGACCCCAGAGAACGGCCGCGTCGATCTCCTTGGCGGCCAGCGCCGCGATGATCTCGGCGGCCACTGTCTGGTACTTGCGCGCGGGGTCGAGCTGGTACGGGGCGTAGGCCTTCATGGTCGAGACCAGACCGAGGTCGCCCATCCGATTGACCGGCGGCGTCCCGGCGATGACGCCGATGCTCTTGCCCTTCAGCCGGGGATCGTCGAGGCCCATGACGCCGTCGAACTCGCCCGTGCGGGTGATGAGCGTATAGGCGGACCGGTAATACGGATTGGTAGTCTGGACCAAGTCGCTTCCGAAGGCCTGCCCCATGATCACGTCGCAGAGGCCGGTGCCGAGCGTGTTCCGCACGAATCCCGGACCCTGGGTAAGCCAATAGTAGCGGAGCTTGACCTTCAGTTCGTCGGCGATGATCGCCGCGATCTTGTTCTCGAAGCCGTCCTCCTTGCGTTCGGAGAACGGCATGTTGCCCGGATCACCGCAGACGCGTAGGACGTCCGTCGTGACCGTATCCGGCAAGTGCTGGGCGAGCGCCCCCTGCGCCCCGGTCAGAGACAAGGCGCAGAGGACGGCGATCCGGGCGAGCGACGACATCAGCCGCCCATGCATTCCTTCTCCGCCTTCTTGGCGGTGTCGGGCTTATCCTCGTGATCGGAGGGACGGATACGGCCGATCGCTCCGGCGGCGCGCGCCTTCAGATAGACGTAGAGGTCATCCGAGTAGCACATGACGTTCTTGTTGTCGCCGAAGGCCGGCATGACCTTCTGCTCGGCAGCATTCACGTCCTGCTTGCCACCCGCGAGGATGCCGATGAACTCCTCGTAGGAGAGGTGCTTCAGCGAGTCCTTCAGGGCGGGCGCATAGGTCGAGCCCATGCCGTCCGGGCCGTGGCAGACGTGGCACTCGGCGTGGTAGCGGCGGTAGCCGGAATACGTGTACCAATCGAGCTTCTTGCCGTCCTGCGTCACGTGGAACGTCGGGTGACCCTCGGCATCCGTGTACTTGCCGTCGTCCACCTTCACGGCGGCGTCGGTCGCAAGCAGCTTGGAATCCTGCTCGGCCGTCTTGTCGTTCGCGTTCAGCGAATTGGCGAGCTTGGGGTCGGCAGCGGTCTTGGCATCCTCAGCATGTACGGCAACCGTCGAGACGGTCGCTAGGGCGAGGGCGGCGATGAGCGGCCGCGTTACGATCTTGCTGAGGTTGTGCAACGCATCTGTCTCCCTGGAGCGAGGCCTTTCGTCTCCCTTCGAGCCGCAGCCTCTTGCGAGAAAGTCTAATCACAACGATGCCGGCGCGGGAACCCGCGCCGGCACCGATTTTCACTTCAAACCCTGCGGCCGATTAGTTCGGGAGGGCGAAGACCGTCAGCTGACCGCCGAGGTTGGTGTACTGGGTCAGAGCCGCGTAGCCACCCACAGCGCCGAGGCCGGCATTCGGGTCGGTCAGGCCGGCCGCGAGGCCGATGCCGGCCCAGCCGCCGACGCCCGAGAGGACGCCCACGTACTGCTTGCCCTTGTGCTGGTAGGTCATCACGTTGCCGATGATGCCCGACGGGGTCTTGAACTTGTAGAGCTCCTTGCCGGTCTTGTCGTCGACCGCCTTCAGGTAGCCCTCAAGCGTTCCGTAGAACACCACGTCGCCGGCGGTGGCCAGAGCACCGGACCACACCGAGAACTGCTCGGCGTTGGACCACTTGATCTTGCCGTTGACGCCATCCCACGCGATGAAGTTGCCCATGCCGCCGTGCGAGTTCGGAGCCGGGTACATCGAGAGGGTCGCACCGACGTAGGGCTGGCCCGGGGTGTAGGTCACCCGGAACGGCTCGTAGTCCATGCAGACGTGGTTGGTGGGCACGTAGAACAGGTTGGTCTTCGGCGAGAAGGCCGCAGGCTGCTGATCCTTCGACCCGAGGGCCGCCGGGCAGATGCCCTTGGAGTTGGTGTCCTCACCGTTCTGCTCGGTCGAGTACTTCGACACGACCAGCGGACGGCCGTAGTTCTTCGAGCCCTTGTCCATATCGACCTTGGACGCCCAGTTGACGGCCGGGTCGTACTTCTCGGCGACCAGAAGGGCGCCGGTCTCGCGGTTCAGCGTGTAGCCGAAGCCGTTACGGTCGAAGTGGGTCAGGAGCGGCTGATCCTTGCCGTCAACCTTCTGATCCGTGAGGATCATCTCGTTGATGCCGTCGTAGTCCCACTCGTCGTGGGGGGTCATCTGGTAGACCCACTTGGCGACGCCGGTATCCGGGTTACGCGCCCAGATGGTCATCGACCACTTGTTGTCGCCCGGACGCTGCTTGGGGTTCCAGGTCGAGGGGTTGCCCGAGCCGTAGTACATCAGGTCGAGCTTGGGGTCGTACGAGAACCAGCCCCAGGTGCAGCCGCCGCCGGTCTTCCACTGATCGCCTTCCCAGGTCTTCAGCGAGGAGTCCTTGCCGACGGGCTTGCCGAGAGAGGTGGTCTTCTCCGGGTCGATCAGCATCTGATCGTCCGGACCCTCGGAGTAGCCGCGCCACACCTTCTTGCCGGTCTTCAGGTCGTAGGCGGTGACGTGGCACTGCACGCCGAACTCGCCGCCCGAGATGCCGACGATGACCTTGTCCTTCACGGGCAGAACCGTGGCGGTGTTGGTCTCGCCCTTCTTCGGGTCGCCGTTCACGACCGACCAGTTGACCTTGCCGGTCTTGGCGTCGAGCGACACGAGGGTGGTGTCAGCCTGGTGCAGGAGGATGGCGCCGTCGGCGTAGGCCAGACCACGGTTGACCGTGTCACAGCACATGACCGGGATCACGGACGGATCCTGCTTCGGCTCGTACTTCCAGAGGATCTTCGCCTCATGGTCGAGGTCAAGGGCGTACACGATGTTCGGGAACGGCGTGTGCACATACATGACGTTGCCGACCACGAGCGGCGAGCCCTCGTGCCCACGCAGAACGCCGGTCGAGAACGTCCAGGCAACCTGGAGATCCTTGACGTTCTTGGCGTTGATCTGGTCGAGCTTCGAGTAGCGCGTATTCGCGTAGTCGACCGTCTGAAGAACCTGTTCCGCCGGGTTGGCGATGCCCTTCATGACGCTTTCGTTGGCCAGCGCCGGCGCGGCGACGGCCGCGACACCTGCGCCGAGCGCAAGGAGATGTACCGCTCTCATGGGTTCCTCCGACAAGTCTTGAGAGTTCTTGCGGCGCGCGAAGAGAATGGCGTCGCTCGGACTCCGACCTGACTGTTTGCGACAGGGATGGACGCCTCGGTAGCGGGCATAGTGGACTTCGAGGAGATCTACAGATCCCCTAGCCAGGAACCGCCATCCCTGAGGCGGCTCCCTCGAAACCGAGGCTTGCCCGGACCTTAAGAGATTTTTGAGCGCCGTCAACTCGCTGTTCGAGGCCTGTGGGCAGACGGTGAAAGCTTCTTTTCGCGTGACAAAAGGATGAAGAATGTCATCGCCCTGCGAAAAGAAATGCTGCGATGCACAAACGATTTTGCGGTTCTGATCACTGTTGGAGCGGGGCGACGCACTCTGTCCATGCAGGACTTGCAGTCTTCGGGCCTTTGCTTGGTGCATGCATGCGCGATTTGCGTGCCGGCGCGGCGGAGCGAGGCCGGGATCTAGCGAGCGTGGGCGGCTGAGCGCGTGCAGTGCAAGGCGGCGTGACAGCAGCGCCTTGCCGAATTCTCCCGGATCCCCCCTGTGCGCCCAGTCGCCGCATGCTCTTTAGCCCTTGATCCGGGCGCTCCTGCGCGGTGGGGGCGCGTCAAATTGCCGAATCGTCCCGATCGGTTCGGCGGACGGTCCGGCGTTCGTGCTCACAGAAGGAGCAGGCTGCGCTCGACACCCGTCGCGGCGCCCCGGACGGTCCGAGGCCGACTCACAGGGCTCCAACCGGACCCGTGCTTTCGAATTCCGCGACATCGCCAACCAGATCGGTCATGGAAATGTTCAGACGGCGGCCGCTGGACAGGCGGAGCTGCGCATCGGGCTCGAGCCAGACCGGGCGCAGTCCGGCGTGACTACCGTACAAGTTGCCGTAAGCCACGACACCATCGTCACGCCGCTCCACGACGATTCGGTAGCGAACGCGAACGGGTTCGCAACCCTCCGCCGAGACGAGACCGCGGCCGGTCAACGTCTTCAGAATCTCGTTCGGTTCGAACATACGCGGGACGCAAGGGCGGGAATAAGCGGCAATCCTATTGCCATTTAATCCCGCTGCCCCACCGAGTCACGCCCGGCACTGGTAACCGTTCCGCCACCGCCGGGGTGTTGTCAGCCTTCCGCGCCGGCGCTTGCGACCACCGGCTCCGCCTGGGGCGCCCGGACCACGATGCGCCCGGCCTCGACCGAGAGCGCCAGCCGGCCCTGCTTCAGAGCCAGAGCCTTTTCGCCGAACAGCGTCCGGCGCCATCCCTGCAGGGCCGGCACTGCGGCCCCGTCATCGTCGGCCACCGCCTCCAGATCGTCGACGGTGGCGATGATCTTGGGCGCGACGCCCTCGGCCTCACAGACCGCTTTCAGCAGGACCTTCAGAAGTTCGACGATCGCGCCGTTGCCTCCGCTCCGGCGGACGCGCTCGGGCATCTGGACGGAACCGGTGTCGCGGGCGAGCCCGCGCTCCACCGCCGCAACGATGTCGGCGCCCGTCCGGGATCGCTCGAAGCCCGCCGGGATCGTGCGCAACCGCCCGAGCGCCTCGGCATTCCGCGGTGCCGCCGAGGCGATATCGATGACCGCCTCATCCTTCAGGACGCGCCCGCGCGGAACGTTGCGCGCCTGCGCCTCGCTCTCGCGCCAAGCCGCCACTTCCATCAGGACGGCGATCTCGCGGGGCTTGCGCATCCGCCCTGAGAGACGCCGCCACGCCTGCGCGGGATCGGCGCGGTAGGTCTCGGGAGAGGTCAGCACCGCCATCTCCTCGTCGAGCCAGGCCCCGCGATCGGTGCGCAGCAACTCGGCGACGAGAACCTCGTAGACCTTCACCAGGTGGGTGACGTCCGACAGCGCGTAGGTCAGCTGCGCGTCCGAGAGGGGGCGCCGCGACCAGTCGGTGAAGCGGGACGACTTGTCGATCTTCGCCTTGGCGACGTCGTTGACGAGCTGCTCGTACGATACGGAATCGCCGTAGCCGCACACCATGGCGGCGACCTGCGTGTCGAAGAACGGGTGCGGGAGGATCCCGCCCATCAACCAGATGATCTCCAGATCCTGCCGGGCGGAGTGGAACACCTTCACCGTGCGCTCGTCGGCCATCAGCGCGATGAACGGGTCGAGGTCGATCCCCGGAGCCAGGGGGTCGACGAGCACGCCCGTACCGTCCGGCGCCGCCATCTGGATCAGGCAGAGCTTCGGATAGTATGTCGTCTCGCGCATGAACTCCGTGTCGACGGTCACGAAGGGTTGCTCGGCGAGGCGAGAGCAGATCTGGCGCAGCGCGTCAGTGGTGGTGATCAGGTCCATGGACCGCCTATACGCAACCGCGACGCCCATGGGGAGCCGCGCCCGGGAAGGTCCCCATCTTTCGCGCGTTTCCTGTCATCGTCGACCTGTTGTCCTCACCCCAAAGCCGCAACCGCCGCCGTCCGGCGCGCGCGCGCCTGCCGACGGATCCGCGACGCGTCGGCGCGACGCTGTAGCTCTGCACACTTGAGAAGTCTGTCGAGGATTCCCGTCTCGATGCGCTCGCCGGTGGCCCTGTCGACGAGGCGGCGGATCCGGTCGACCCGGAATCCCCGGTAGCCTCCGCGCCGTCGATCGAGACCGCCGAGCAGCGTCCGCCCCGGGCCGAGCCTGAGTTCCCGCGCGTCGAGGGACCGGCTGCTCCAGGCGCCGGCCGCATCCTCGTAGACGATGTCGAAGTCACCCGTGAGCGGCAATGTCCGCCATCCCGATACGGACGTCGACCGCGGCGGCCCGGCGGTTCGCGACGGGCGGGAAAAAGCGTTGTCGTTCATGGACATGATATGGGGATGGGACGGCCCGACCGGTAGGCCGGCGGGCGGTTCCGGATCGGCATTCGGCGCCGCCTTGTGCGTCCCGCGCTTGACTTGGGGGGCCTCGCGTGAATGGTGCCGGCCTTCCCAGAGAAGTAGCCCGACATGCACCGTTACCGTTCCCACACCTGCGGGGCGATCCGCCCGTCCGACGTCGGGCAGAGCGTCCGCCTCTCCGGCTGGTGCCACCGCATCCGCGACCACGGGGGCGTGCTGTTCATCGACCTGCGCGACCATTACGGCCTGACGCAGTGCGTGGTGGATTCCGACTCGCCGGCCTTCAAGGCGGCCGAGGGGGTGCGCTCGGAATGGGTGGTGCGGATCGACGGCCGCGTCCGCACCCGGCCGGCCGGTACCGAGAATGCCGAGCTGCCGACGGGCGCGGTCGAGGTCTACATCGACGACCTGGAGGTGCTGGGTCCGGCGGGCGAGCTGCCGCTGCCGGTGTTCGGCGACCTCGAATATCCTGAAGAGACGCGGCTCCGGTACCGCTTCCTCGACCTGCGGCGGGAGAAGCTGCACGCCAACATCATGAAGCGCGGCGCGATCATCGATTCGCTCCGCCGCCGGATGCGCGAGGGTGGGTTCTTCGAGTTCCAGACGCCGATTCTGACCGCGTCGTCCCCCGAGGGCGCCCGCGACTACCTCGTGCCGTCGCGCGTCCATCCGGGCAAGTTCTACGCGCTCCCGCAGGCGCCGCAGCAGTTCAAGCAGCTCACGATGATCGCGGGCTTCGACCGCTATTTCCAGATCGCGCCCTGCTTCCGCGACGAGGACGCCCGGGCCGACCGCTCGCCGGGCGAGTTCTACCAGCTCGACATCGAGATGAGCTTCGTCACCCAGGAGGACGTGTTCCAGGCGGTGGAGCCGGTCCTGCGCGGCGTTTTCGACGACTTTGCCGAGGGCAAGCGCGTCACGCAGGCGTTCCCGCGCATCACCTACGCCGATTCGATGCTGAAATACGGCGTCGACAAGCCGGACCTGCGCAACCCGTTGATCATCGCCGACGTCACGGACGCCTTCGCCCGCGAGGACGTGGCCTTCAAGGCGTTCAAGGGCGTGATTGCCGGGGGCGGCGTGGTCCGGGCGATCCCGGCGACCGGTGCGGCGTCTCAGCCGCGTTCGTTCTTCGACAAGCTCAACGACTGGGCGCGGTCCGAGGGCGCGCCGGGTCTCGGCTACATCGTGTTCGAAGAGGAAAACGGGCAGCTCTCCGGCAAGGGGCCGATCGCCAAGTTCATTCCGGCCGACGTTCAGAAGCTGATCGCCGAGAGGGCCGGCGCCAAGGCCGGCGACGCGGTGTTCTTCTCCGCTGGCACCGAGGGCAAGGCGGCCGGCCTCGCCGGCAAGGCGCGGATCCGCATCGGCGACGAGCTGGGCCTCTGCGACAAGGACCAGTACGCCTTCTGCTGGATCACCGACTTCCCGATGTACGAGTGGAGCGAGGAGGAGAAGCGGATCGACTTCTCCCACAACCCGTTCTCGATGCCCAATATCGACCGCGAGGAGTTCCTGGCGCTCGACCTCGATGCCCTGGCTTCCGAGGACGAGAACGGCCCGAACACCAAGCGGATCCTCGGCATCAAGGCGTTCCAGTACGACATCGTCTGCAACGGCGTGGAGCTGTCCTCCGGGGCGATCCGTAACCACCGTCCGGACGTGATGGAGAAGGCGTTCGCCATCGCGGGCTACGGCCACGAGGTGCTGGAGCAGAAATTCGGGGGCATGCTCAATGCCCTGCGCATGGGCGCCCCGCCGCACGGCGGCATCGCGCCGGGCGTCGACCGCATCGTCATGCTCCTGTGCAACGAGCCGAACATCCGCGAGGTGGTGCTGTTCCCGATGAACCAGCGCGCCGAGGACCTGATGATGGGCGCGCCCTCCGAGGCGACGCCCAAGCAGCTGCGCGAGCTGCACATCCGGCTCAACCTGCCCGAGAAGAAGGCCTGAGGCGTCGATAGACCTGCCGCGCGGTGGCGAGCCTCGTCGCGATCGTCGTCGCCCACGACAGCGCCGACGTCCTGCCCGCCTGCCTCGCGGCGCTCGCCGGCCAGCACGTGCCGGCGATCGTGGTAGACAATGCCAGCCGGGACGCCTCCGCGGCCGTCGCGGAGGCCGCCGGCGCGCAGGTGATCCGCAATGCCCGGAACGAGGGCTACGGTCGCGCGAACAACCGGGGCGTCCGTGCGGCCGAGACCGCCGAGCATGTCCTGATCGTCAATCCGGACGTTGTGCTGCACCCCGGGGCCGTGGATGCCCTCCTGGACGCGGCCCGGACCTGGCCGGATGCCGGCATCCTGGCTCCGCGCCTCGTCGAACCCGACGGGCGCTTCTTCTTCCAGGCGCGCTCCCTCCTGGCGCCCCATCTCGGGAATCCCGGCGGCCGGCTCGCGCTGCCGCAGGGCGATGCCTGCGCCCCGTTCCTCTCCGGGGCCTGCCTGATGATGCCCCGCGCCCTGTTCCTGGATCTCGGCGGCTTCGACGAGAACATCTTCCTGTTCTACGAGGATGACGACCTGTGCCGCCGCGTCGCCGAGGCCGGCCGGGCACTGGTCCATGTCCACGCCGCGACGGCGCTGCACGGGCGCGGCCGATCGTCGGCGCCGGAGCCGGGGCGGGTCTTCCGGTCCCGCTGGCACCAAGCGTGGTCACGGGCCTATGTCAGCCGCAAATACGGCCTGCCGGATCCGAGCATCGCGGCCCTGATGACCAACCTGCCGAAAGTCCTGCTCTCCGCCCTGGTCCTGCGTCGGGCGGGTCTCGAGCGCTATGGCGGCTCCGCGGCGGGCGCCCTCGCCTTCCTGCGCGGCCGCGACGCGCTGACCCGCGAGGGCCTGACGGAATGACGGCGCCGACGATCGCGGCCGCGCTCGAGCGTGGGCGCAACGGCTTCACCGGCCTGCGGCTGGCCCTGGCCCTCGCGGTCGTCGTGTCCCACGCCTTCAGCGTCGCGACCGGCGCGGCCGGCGACGAGCCCCTGGCCGGTTTCACCGGCTACACCCTCGGCGAGCACGCGGTGAACGGCTTCTTCGCCGTGTCGGGCTTCCTCGTCACCATGAGCTGCGACCGCCGCGGGATCCGCGACTACGTCATCGCCCGGACCCTGCGCATCGTGCCGGGGCTCGTGGCCGCGACGCTGGTGGTGTCCCTGGGGCTAGGTGCGGCGCTCACCCGCCTGCCGGTCGCCGACTATCTGCGAGACCCGGGTGTGTGGTCCTTCATTCGCGGAACCCTGACGACCTTCAAGAGCAACGCCGCCCTCCCCGGAGTCTTCGAGGCCAACCCCTACCGGGCACCGCTCGGAACGGTCTGGACGCTGAAGTATGAGGTGCTGTGCTACCTCGGGGTTCTCGCCGCCGCCTTGAGCGGCCTGCTCCGGCGACGCTGGTCGGCGGTCCTGATCGTGGCCGGGCTGGCGCTGGCCCTGTCGGTCGTGACCGGCCTGCGGGGATCCGAACTCGCGAAAGGCACCGAGACAGCCCTGCGCCTGCCGCTGATCTTCGCGGCGGGGGCCGGGCTCTATCTGTGGCGCGACCGGCTGCGGGTCTCGGCCGCCGCCCTCGCCTGCCTGGCCTTCGGCGCGGTCGTTCTCGCGCGGACGCCGGCCTACCCGGCCCTGCTGTTCCTGGCCGAGGCCTACGGCGTGATCTGGCTCGCCCTCGGGCCGATGGCCCTCAGGCCGTTCGATCCGTCGGCCGACCTGTCCTACGGGACCTATCTCTATGGCTGGCCGGTGCAGCAGACCCTGCACGCCCTGTGGCCGGAGGCCTCCGGAGTCGCGCTGCTCGCCCCTGCCCTCGCGGTGACGCTGCCGGTGGCGGCCCTGTCCTGGTACGGGGTCGAGCGGCCGGCCCTGGCGCTGAAGGCGCGGGCGCTCGGGCGGCGACGCCTGGGCACGATTGAGCCGGCGGGACCGTGAGCGATCCCGACAGGCCGCTCCCGCCTGCCGCCGCCTTGGCGCTGGCAGCGAGGCTGCTGGAGGCCCAAGGTTTCACGGTCGTCGCCCGGAACGAGCGCGGCGACAGCCTCTACCTCGCGCGTCCGGGCCAGGACGCCACCCTTCGTCTGTCCAACCATGCGCGCCGCCCGCGGCAGCGACGGACCCATCCCGAGGTCGCGACCAGCCTCGTCGTGGCGGTGCCGAAACGGGCCGGCCAGATCGAGGCGATGATCGCGGCGGCCCTTCGGGACTATGCGGCTCGCGCGACCGCAAGCCTTGCTGAGGAAGATCGAAGGACCGGACAATAGGAAAACATTGACATAAACGGCCGCCAAAGCTAGGCATTTTGTCCGAGCGGAGGGTAGGGCCGATGGCGCGCGTGATCACGGATCGTCATGCTCGGGAGATTGCGATTCTCCGCGCCGAACTCTCGGGCCTCGCGGTCGGCGTCAAGCTGATCCGGTTAGAGCGGGTCTTGAACCGCAAGTACCGACCCGACCAGCCGCGCGCACCGGCCGGGCAGTCCGATGGCGGCCGCTGGACTTCGGACGGCGCCGACGGTGCGTCCGCGGCGCAATCGCAAACAGAAGACGCGGTCCTCGGAGATGGGTCGCGGGTTCTCTCGATCCGGATCCGAGCCAGACCGCACACGGAATGGGACGAGCAGCATACGGTCACCGGACCGGACGGCACGCGCACGGTCTTCGAGACGTCAGGTCTCACCCAGACGATCCGCGACGGCGACAGCGGCGAGATCCTGGCGCGAAGCGTACTCACGCAGGATGGGGCGGAACCGGAGGCCTTCGTCCAACCGGCCCGAAGCCGGCCGCGCCCAGACGATGACCTGGCGCGGCGCTTCGCGAGAACGCTTGATGCGGCGGGGTCGCTCTTTTCGGTTCTGTCTGGAAGGAACACAGATAATCGCAAGGCTATTTTTACTGCGCCAGCGAGTGAGTACATTCCAGGTGATGCCTACGACGATCGAGCCATGTGGGTCGGGGCCATCGGACAATCCGAGTTGGATCAACTATGTCCGCGTAATCGGGAGGTACAGGCTATAGCGGATTCCGTGGCTGCTGATGTAAGGGCGTCTGGCAACTACTTCGACGGAAGGGATTTTGGCAATAAGGTCCACGCTGGCATTTCTGGCATTATAAATTCCAAAAATGATCCCAATTTATTGGCTGAGACGTCCTACGATGCCACGTCGGGCGCAGATGGTAAGTATGGCGCACGCGGAACAATCCGGCTAGACGTGCTTGAGCATTCACAACCATCGACCGTCTGTGTATACGATCACAAGACCGGAGACGCGCACCTCCGAGGACCACGTGCAATCGATGTTGCCACCGTCGTACAGAGGCGCTACCCGGGTATCCTTCGATATATTCTAATTCAGATAAAGCCAATGGCATGACGAACGCTCGCCAAGTCCGTCCGATATTTCAAATATTGAAGAAAAATCATTCAAATCTCAAGCAGGCAGGCGGCCGTTACTTGGTTGTAGCGCCTGTTCATCATATCGCCCGTGGCATCCTTATCGAGCGTTGCTCCGACCCAGATTGTTGCTGGCCACGGCTGGTTTTAACGGCACTCTATCTTGCAGGACTGCGCGGGGATATTGCCATCGGCACATACTTCGAAGGGTTGGCAAGGCCTGTTACGTCCGCAGAGAAATTCTGGCGCTGGTCTGACTCCACGATGATACCAGAGGTCATTGCGGTACTGGAAGACGTCGCGCTTCCGAAACTGGCATTCTATGGAACGCCGGAAGGCTACGCGACGCTGCCGCCAAGGCCCCATCAAATCCGCGACGAGCCCCACGAAGACCGCATGATCGTCCACATCGCGGCCGGCGACCTCGATGCCGCTCGAAGAATCTGGCACGAACAACAACCCTGGCACGCCGGTAAGTCGTTCCCGCCGGGGTCGCGCCCGCATCAATGGCAGGTGCAGCTCGCCGCGGTTGCGGAACCGCTCATGGCCGGCGATCGCCCGGCGCTGGCCAAGATCCTGCACGCATGGGAGGCGGCCAACGTCCGGGGAACGGAGCTGGAGCCCTATTGGGAGCCCACCCCCTTCCCGCTGGAGCGATGAGCCGGCGTGGATCTCAGCCCGCGTCCGCCGCGTCGCGCAGGTACGGCTCCACCGTGCCCTTCAGCTTCACCGTCATCGGGTTGCCGGCGCGGTCGAGGGTCTTGCCGGCCGAGAGGCGCACCCAGCCCTCGCTCACGCAATATTCTTCGACGTTGGTCTTCTCGACGCCCTTGAAGCGGATGCCGACGCCACGCTCGAGCAGGGTCGCATCGTAATATGGGCTGTCGGGGTTGACCGAGAGGCGGTCGGGCAGCGCGGGATCGGACATGGTCAGGCTCTCAGTTCTGCGTGAGCGGCGAAGATGGGCCGCGGATTACGCAATCCCCTGCTCGCCTGCAACGGCGGCCGCTGCCGCGATCAGGTACGGCGCGTCGCCGCCCTGCAGCAGGGGCACCAGCCGCGTCACGTCGGCGTGCGGCAGGTCCCACCACGCCGCCGCCACCAGGGCCTCCGCGGTCGCCGCGTCGAACCGGTGCCGCACCACCCGCGCGGGATTGCCCGCCACCACCGCGTAGGCGGGCACGTCGCGGGTGACCACGGCGCGGGCCGCCACCACGGCCCCGTGCCCGATCGTGACCCCCGAGAGGATCATGCAGCCGGACCCGAGCCAGACATCGTGCCCGATCACCACGTCGCCCCGGGAGGCGTGGTAATCCTCCGGCGCCCGCGCCTCCGGGAACAGACCGCGCATCGCGGCGAACGGGTAGGTGGAAACCCAGTCCAACCGGTGGTCGCCGCCGAGCAGGATCTCGACCTTGTCGGCGATGGAACAATAGCGGCCGATCGTCAGCCGCCGGCCGCTCTCCGGGAAGCGGACTTTTGGACGCCCGTACGAATAAGCGCCTATGGAGAAGCCGTAGGTCCTCGCCAGCTTGGCGAGGTGGATCCGGGTCTCGTTGTGCGGGTTGCGCCCCCTGCGCAGCCGGTGCAACAGACCGATCACGACGCGGACCGGTGCGATGCGCGACCGCGTCGTCCTCGGAAAAGCAGGTGAGCGGGAGCGTGGGCGATGGCCGATAACATGTCCGAGGACCTCAAGGCCGGGGCGCTCGTCTACCACCGCCTGCCCAAGCCCGGAAAGCTGGAGATCCAGGCGACGAAGCCGCTGGGCAACCAGCGCGACCTCGCCCTGGCCTATTCCCCCGGCGTGGCGGCGGCCTGCATGGCGATCTACGACGATCCGCAGGAGGCCGCGACCCTCACGATCCGCCAGAACCTCGTGGCGGTGCTCTCCAACGGCACGGCCGTGCTCGGCCTGGGCGATATCGGCCCGCTGGCGTCCAAGCCCGTGATGGAGGGCAAGGCGGTCCTGTTCAAGAAGTTCGCCGGCATCGACGTCTTCGACATCGAGGTCGACCAGAAGGACGTGTCCAAGCTCGTCGACGTGGTCTGCGCCCTGGAGCCGACCTTCGGCGGCATCAACCTCGAGGACATCAAGGCTCCGGAGTGCTTCGAGGTCGAGGAGCAGTGCCGGGCTCGGATGAACATCCCGGTCTTTCACGACGACCAGCACGGCACCGCGATCATCGTGGCCGCGGCCGTCCTCAACGGCCTGGAACTCGCCGGCAAGACGCTCTCCGACGTCCGGATCGTCACCTCCGGAGCGGGCGCGGCGGCGCTCGCCTGCCTGAACCTCCTCGTCTCGCTCGGCGCCACCCGTGAGAACATCACGGTCACCGACATCAAGGGCGTGGTCTACAAGGGCCGCCCGGAGCTGATGGACCGCTGGAAGGACGTCTACGCCCAGGAGACCGACAAGCGGACGCTCGCGGAGGTCATCCCGGGCGCGGACGTGTTCATCGGCCTCTCGGCCGGCGGCGTCCTGAAGCCCGAATACCTCAAGGAGATGGCCGAGAAGCCGCTGATCATGGCGCTCGCCAACCCCTACCCGGAGATCATGCCGGATCTGGCCGAGAAGGAGCGGCCGGACGCGATGATCTGCACCGGCCGGTCGGATTTCCCGAACCAGGTCAACAACGTCCTGTGCTTCCCGTACATCTTCCGCGGCGCGCTGGATGTCGGCGCCCACAAGATCAACGAGGAGATGAAGAAGGCCGCCGTGAAGGCGATCGCGGGTCTGGCCCACGAGACCACCTCGGACGTGGTCGCCCGGGCCTATGGTGGCGAGGCCCGGCCTTTCGGGCCGAAATCCCTGATCCCGAGCCCCTTCGACCCGCGGCTGATCCTGCGCATCGCCCCGGCCGTGGCCAAGGCCGCCATGGATTCGGGCGTGGCCGGCCGGCCCCTCGCCGACCTCGACGCCTACGTCGACAGCCTCGACCGGTTCGTGCACCGCTCGGGCCTGATCATGAAGCCGCTGTTCTCGAAGGCGAAGAGCGAGCCCAAGCGGGTGATCTACGCGGAGGGCGAGGACGAGCGGGTGCTCCGCGCCGTCCAGGCGATCGTCGAGGACAAGGTCGCGCGGCCGATCCTGGTCGGCCGTCCGCGGGTTGTGGAGACCCGGCTGAAGCGCTTCGGCCTGTCGATCGAGCACGGCCGCGACTTCGAGCTGATCGATCCCGAGGACGATCCGCGCTACCGCGCCTACGTGCAGACCTACCTCGAGGTCGCGGGCCGGCGCGGCATTACGCCGGACGCGGCCCGCACGCTGGTGCGCACCAACAACACCGTGATCGGGGCCATCGCGGTGCGCCGCGGCGAGGCCGACGCCCTGATCTGCGGCCTGGAGGGCCGGTTCGAGACCCGGCTGCGCATCATCCGCGACGTGATCGGGCTCGCACCCGGCGTGGAGCAATGCGCGGCCATGAGCCTCGTGGTGACCCATAACGGCGCCTACTTCCTGGCCGACACCCATGTTCGCCAGAACCCCACCGCCGAGGAGATCGCGGACGTGGCGCAGGCCTGCGCCAGCCATGTCAGCCGCTTCGGGATGACGCCGAAGATCGCGCTGCTGAGCCACTCCGATTTCGGCCAGTCGGACTCACCCTCCGCGATGAAGATGCGCGACGCCCTCGCGCTCCTGCAGCGGCGCGATCCCGACCTGATGGTCGACGGCGAGATGCAGGCCGATTCGGCCCTGAACGAGATGGTGCGCGATCGCGTGCTGCCGGGCTCTCGCCTCAAGGGCGCGGCCAACGTGCTGATCTTTCCCAACCTCGACGCGGCCAACATCGCCTTCCAGTTCGCCAAGGTGCTGGCGGACGCGCTCCCGGTGGGGCCGCTGCTGATCGGTCCGGCCAAGCCAGCCCACATCCTGACGCCCTCGGTGACCGCCCGCGGCATCGTCAACGTCACGGCCGCGGCGGTTGTCGAGGCCCAGGCGGACGAGGCCATCCCGGTCGCCACCGGCGAGAGCGGGGCCGGAATGATCTCCGCATAGACCGGCCGGGTCGGCGGCCGCGCGCGTGGCCGTCGATTTGCTTGCCCGTTCCCGGGGATACCAGAACGCCGGGAGATGACGCCATGTGCGCGGGCGACGATCCGACCTGCCATGACTTCGAGGAGCACCGCCGCCGGTTCCGGCGGGATCTGGAACCGGAGCGGCGCGCGTTCCTGAAAAGCGGCTTCGCGGCGACCGGCGCCGCCGCCGCAGCCTTCGCGGCCGGCGGCCCCTCGCTGGTCGGCCCCGCCCTCGCCCAGGCGAGCGGCGCCAAGATCGCCGCGACCGCGCATCATCACCTGCCGGCCAACGCCGAGACGGTGCATTGGGGCTTCTTCAGCCGCAGCCTCAAGCCGCAGGTCGAGATCGGTTCGGGGGACTTCGTCACCATCGAGACGCTCACCCACTAGGCGAGCGACGACGCCGAGCGGATGATCCAGGGCGATCCTGGCGCCGAGAGCGTCTATCTGTGGACGAAGGACAGGATGGGCGTCTCGCCCCGCGGGGCCGGGGCCATGGACGCCAAGGTCGGCCCGGGCGGTGGCCTCGGGGTGCACATCTGCACCGGCCCCGTGGCGATCCGCGGCGCCGAACCGGGCGACGTGCTGGAGGTGCGGATCCTCGACGTCGCCCCCCGCCCCTGCGCCAATCCCAAGTACAAGGGCTTGACCTTCGGCAGCAACGCCGCCGCCTGGTGGGGCTACCACTACAACGACCTGATCACCGGCGATAAGCCCCGGGAGGTCGTGACCATCTACGAGGTCGACGCCACCGGCGAGCGTGACTGGGCGCGCGCGGTCTACAGCTTCCGCTGGCCCGGCGTGACCGACCCGTTCGGCGTCGCCCATCCGACCATCGACTATCCCGGCCTGCCGGTCGACCATACGAAGACGCAGAAGACCTACGAGGTGCTGAAGGGCATCCGGGTGCCGATCCGCCCGCATTTCGGCACGATGGGCGTCGCCCCCGCCGAGGCCGACCGCGTGAACACCATCCCGCCGAGCTACACCGGCGGCAACATCGACAATTGGCGGATCGGCAAGGGCGCCACCCTCTACTATCCGGTGGCGGTGCCGGGGGCATTGTTCTCCGTGGGCGATCCCCATGCCAGCCAGGGCGATTCCGAGTTGTGCGGGACGGCCATCGAGTGCTCGCYCACCGGCACGTTCCAGTTCATCCTGCACAAGAAGGCCGACCTGCCGGGCACGCCGCTCGAAGCCCTCGATTTCCCGATGATCGAGACCCGGGAGGACTGGGTCCTGTCCGGCTTCAGCTATCCCAACTACCTGCGCGACCTCGGTCCCGATGCGCAGAGCGCGATCTTCCAGAAATCCTCAATCGATCTCGCCATGCGGGACGCCTTCCGGAAGATGCGCCAGTTCCTGATGCACGCGAAGGGGCTGACCGAGGACGAGGCGATCTCCCTGATGTCGGTGGCGGTCGATTTCGGGATCACACAGGTCGTGGACGGCAATTGGGGCGTCCACGCCGTGGTCAAGAAGGCGATCTTCTCTGACCGGGTCGCCTGAGAGCGGGCTGCGGCGTGAGGCCGGACGGCCTCACGCGACTTTCGCGATCCCGGCCATCGCCATGAGGCCGGTGATCACCCGATAGGTCTCGGACCACGCCTCCCGGGTCTCGGGCGTGAAGTCCGAGCCGAGACCCTGCTCCAGGGTCCACAGCAGCGCGGCGCCCACCGGCGCGAAGTGGGTCTCCAGTGTTCCGTACGCCACGTGCCGGTGCCCGAGGTCGCGCACGGTCGAGACCAGGGCCTCGGGCTTGTCCAGGTTGGCCACCGCCAGCGCCAGCATGGCCATCAGCTTCCGCTTCTGCGCGGTCATGTCCTCCGGGAACAGCGCGCGGACCTGGGGCGCGATCTCGAACAGGCGCCCGTAGAACAGGTCGGCCGCGGTGTCGCCGATCGGCTGCACCTTCGCGAAGCTCCCCTGCACCAGGGCGACCTGGGCGGCCGAGACCGCATACGAGACCCGGATGCTGGCCAGGAACTGACCGACCTCGGCGGTGAGATGCTCGGATTGATGGGACAGTTCGGAGGCCGCGCCGAGCACTTCGCTGGCAGCCGATCCGGTATTCTCCGCCGCTTCCGCGACGCCCGTGATGTTGCCGGTGACCTCACCGGTCCCGGCCGCGGCCTGCCCGACGTTTCGGACGATCTCCTGGGTTGCCGCGCCCTGCTCCTCCACCGCGGCCGCGATCGAGGTCGCCACGCTGTTGATCTCGCGGATCCGCGCGGTGATCGCCCCGATCGCCTCGACCGCTTGGCCCGTGGAGGCCTGCACCCGCGTGATCTGCCCGGCGATCTCCTCGGTCGCCTTCGCCGTCTGGTCGGCGAGCGCCTTCACCTCGGCGGCGACCACCGCGAAGCCGCGGCCGGCCTCCCCGGCGCGGGCGGCCTCGATGGTCGCGTTGAGCGCCAGAAGGTTGGTCTGCCCGGCGATCGCCGAGATCAGCCCCACGACATCGCCGATCTTGCCCACGGCGCTGCTCAACGCCTGGACCAGCGTGCCGGTCCGGTCGGCCTCGGACGCGGCCAGCCGGGCGAGATCCGTCGAGCCGTCGACCTGCCGCCCGATCTCCTGCACGGAGGCGCCGAGTTCCTCGGCGGCCACAGCCACGGTGTTCACGTTCCTGGAAGCCCGCTCGGCGGCCGCCGCGACGGTCATGGACTGGCCTGCGGTCCGCGCGGCGGTGTCGGTCATGGTCTGCGCCGTGATCTGGAGGGCCGAGGCCGAGGCCGCGACCTGACCGATCATGCCGCCGACCGCCTGCTCGAAGCGTTCGGCCATCTGCCGCAAGCTGTCCCGGCGTTGGTCGTCGGCGTCGAGCCGGGCCTGCTCGGCCCCAGCCTCCAGTTGACGGGTGCGGATCAGATTGTCCCTGAACGCCTCGACGGCCGCCATGATCGGCGCGAATTCGTTCCGATACGCCCGCACCGGGATATCGACGGAGGTGTCGCCGCTGGTCAGGGACCGCATCGCAGCGGCGATCACCCGGATCGGATGGAGCACGCCCCGCGACACGGCGACGAGACCCAAGGCGACGAGCAGCAATGCGGCGACCAGCGCCGCAGCGTTGCGGAGGAGAACCCGGTCCGCCGCCCCGGCAAGAGTCTCGGCGCGGGCCACCATCTCGTCGAGTGCCGAATCGGCGAGATCGACGATGGTCGCCTGTTCGACCGTGTTGCGGCGCCGGAGTTCCTGGAACGTGTAGGGCGACGGCGTGTGCTGGCTCAAGGCATCGAAGACCGCCTTGGCCGAGGCGGCGGCCTCGCCCTCGAAATTGTTGCGCTTGGCCTTCTCGAACGCCGCGCGCGTGGTGTCGGCGACACCGGCCGCGGCCTCGCTCGTGCTCATCCAGGCCATCTGCACCTTGGCCCGCTCCTCGGCCGCCGCGACGGTCTCCGGGAGCGACCACCCCGTTCCGACCGCCAGTGACGTGTGCACGCGCAGAGCGACGTTCCCGATCGCGACGCGGGTCGTCCAGGCGGAGCGCTTGAGGACGAGGTCGCGCTGCAGGTCGGCGTCGGCGCGCGGGATCGCGGAATCCACGGCGTCCGTCGTCGCGGTCAGCGCGTCGAGGAGCTCTTGGAAGGCCTTGAGAACCGCGGGAAACAGCGTCGGGTCCCGCTGCGCCTTCGGGACGCGCAGGGCGGCATCCACGCGGGGCCGCAGCGCGTTCGTGGCGTCCTGCGCCGCATTCAGGCGACCCAGCGTGGCCGAGACGGCGGGCACGTCCTGACCCCTCAGCAGGTCCTGAACGGCGTTGAAGCCGGCGATCATCGCCTCCCGGTTGGTCGCGAGGGCCGCCAGGCTGTCCGTATCGGCGGCCGCCTCGCCGCCGAGGACGAGCGACGCGCCCCGCTCCAGGCGCACTGGCAGGATCGTCTTGAGCAATTGTCGGCTGGCCCGGCTCAATGTGACGGCCTCCTGCGCCTGCCGGGTTTGTGAGCGCGCATCGATCAGAGCATCTGCCGTGTAGGCCAATAACATCGCTGCCATTGAAAATATTGCAGCAGACATGACTGCTCGAATTGACGCTCTACCAAACCAATACATTGTAAAGAATTCCCATTGTCGACGAACGCTCGATGCAACGCCCGCATGATATCAAATGATCTTTGGATTGCACGTCCAGATTTGCGGCCGAAATGCTCTCTTCAATCAAAAAATGAGAAAAATCAGCCTCGGTGAGATAGTATCAATCACGCGTGGCCATAATTTGATTGAACGACATGTTTGCTGGTTAAATTTGAATTCTTAATTCTCAATCTCGCACTTTGCTGCGACCTGTCGGCGAGGCATTTCGAGGCCACGTGTATGAGCCGTCGGCGCTCGGATCGGTGCCTGAGCGTTCCTGACGAGGGACCGGCTTTCGTGGGCGCACGATGCGTGGTGACGGGGCCCAGGCGCGCGCCGTGATGCGTGTCGCCTGCATCGGGACCGAGGCCCCGGGCGGCGGCGCTGCCTGGATCAGACGGGATCGCCCAGGATCTCGACCCGCCCATCGAGGCCGACGACCCGCCCGAGGCCGCGCACGCGGTTCAATAGGCGATCGCCGCTCAAGGCTTCCCATGCCTTGGGCAGACGCAGGACCACACGGCCGTCCTCGACGATCAGGGGCGCCCGATCGAGCGCACCGTCCATACCGGCCGAGATCGGGAAGGCGACTCGGAGCAACGCGCCCAGAAGGCGCGCCCGTTCGAACAGGCGCGGACCGGCCACATTCCGGAGGATCGGGTTCGCCTTCTCGGGGGCGAGACCCGTGTGCCGAAGCGAAACCGAGAGGGCGAGATAGGCTCGGCCCGGGTGGTCGACGCCGACGAAGGCCGCATTCTGGATCGCCGCAATGCTCTGCTCGTCGCGGTAATCGGGATGCGCCCGCCAGCCCACATCCGAGAGCAGGCACCCGGCGTGGCGGAGACGCCGCTCGTCGGCGGTTTCGTGACCGTCCAGGCTCGCGACGAATTGGTCCGTCCAGGCGATCAGCTCCTCTCCGTGGCGAGGCGAGCGCGCGCGCAGGACATTGAACTCCGAAGCCGAGGCCAGGAGTGGATCGATCAACCGGGTGTCGCGGTCGAGCTGCTCGAACAGCAGGCCCTCGCGCACGCCCGAGGCCGAGATCGCCACCTCCAGCGGGCGGCCGACGCGGATGATCTCCTCCAGTACCACGGCCCCGTAGGCGAGCAGGGGGCGGCGGGCCTCCGAGATCGCATCGACGTCCTGAAGCAGCGCCACGTCGGTCTGTTCGACGACCTGGAGGAAGCTCAGCTCGTCGGAGGGCTCCACGGTGTAGCCGTGCATCACGTGGACGGGATAGCCGCGGGCCGCCTGATGGAGCCGCGCGATGGCCCGCCACGTTCCACCGACCGCGTAGAAGGTCCGCCCGCGCAAGGTCTCGAGTTGCGGCGCAGCCTTGCGCATGTACTCGCGGACGATCTTGGCGGCCTTCTTGACCGAGCCGCCGGAGAGATCCTGAAGGGCGAGGCCGCCGAGGGGCATGGTCACCCCCTGGCCGACCACCGTCCCGCGGACGTCCACCAGTTCGAGGGATCCGCCGCCCAGGTCGCCCACGACCCCGTTCGGTGCGTGGAAGCCCGAGACGACGCCGAGCGCGGAGAGTTCCGCTTCGCGCCGTCCCGACAGAAGCTGGATCTCCTGGCCGCAGGCCGCTTCCGCGGCGCGCAGGAAATCCGGGCCGTTCTCGGCGTCCCGCGCCGCCGCCGTGGCGAGGACGAAGACGCGCCCGACGCGCATCGTCTCGCAGAGCACCCGGAACCGATTCAGGGCGGCGAGCGCCCGGACCACCGCATCCTCGTTCAGGCGACCCGTGGTCAGCACGTTGCGGCCCAGGCCGCAGAGCACCTTCTCGTTGTAGAGGGGGGTCGGAGCCCGGCTCAGGCCGTCATAGGCCACGAGCCGTACGGAGTTGGAGCCGATATCGATGATCGCCACGGGATGGCGCAGATCACCGGGATACGTCTCCGCGGCGTGCGCGAGGGTGAGGTTGGCACGAGGGCTGCCCAAACGTCCGAGTCCTTCATCAGCCCGACGCACCTGCCGGCGCGCCGTGCGGGAGGTTTAGCCCAGCCTCGCCGCGCGGCGAAACTCAGCTGCGCTGCGCACGGCGGCTCAGAGCCCGCGGGCTCGACTTCTTCGACGCCTTGCCGCGCCCCGAGAGACTCGGGTTCGTCATGAAATACTTGTGCGCGTTGAAGGGCTCCTCGCCGTCGGCGGGTTGGATCCGTTCGCAGCCGCCGGAGGCGAGCAGGCGCCAGCTCTGGCGGTTGTCGAGCAGGTTGGCCAGCATGATCTGATCGAGCACCTGCTGGTGCACGGTGGGATTGGTGATCGGCAGGAGCGCCTCGACCCGCCGGTCGAGGTTCCGGCTCATCAGGTCCGCCGAGGAGATGTAGACCGTGGCCTTGGGATGGGGCAGCCCGACGCCGTTGCCGAAGGCGTAGATGCGCCCGTGCTCGAGGAAGCGCCCGACGATCGACTTCACGCGGATCGTCTCCGACAGGCCGGGGATCCCCGGACGCAGGCAGCAGATGCCGCGCACCACGCAGTCGATCTGAACGCCGGCCTCCGAGGCGTCGTAGAGCGCGTCGATGATCTGGCTGTCGACCAGCGAGTTGCACTTGATCCAGATCGCCGCCGGACGTCCGGCCTTTGCGTGGACCACCTCCGCCTCGATGTGCTCCAGGAGCCGGTTCTTGAGCGTCAGCGGCGACACCGCCATCCGCTCCAGCTCGGCCGGCTCGGCGTAGCCGGTGATGAAGTTGAAGATCCGCGACACGTCGCGGGCGATCGCCGGGTCCGCGGTGAAGAACGACAGGTCCGTATAGATGCGCGCGGTGATCGGGTGATAGTTGCCGGTGCCGACGTGGCAGTAGGTGACGAGCTTGTCGCCCTCCCGCCGGACCACCAGCGACAGCTTGGCGTGGGTCTTCAGCTCCACGAAGCCGAAGACCACCTGCGCGCCGGCCTTCTCCAGATTGCGCGCCCAGCGGATATTCGCCTCCTCGTCGAAGCGCGCCTTCAGCTCCACGAGGGCGGTGACGGACTTGCCGAGTTCGGCGGCCTCCGCGAGGGCCGCCACGATCGGCGAGTTCGACGAGGTGCGATAGAGCGTCTGCTTGATCGCCACGACGTTCGGGTCGCGGGCGGCCTGGGCAAGGAACTGCACCACCGAATCGAACGATTCGTAGGGGTGGTGGACGATGAAATCCTTCTGCCGGATCGCCGCGAAGACGTCGCCGCCGCTCTCGCGGATGCGCTCGGGGAAGCGCGGATTGTAGGTCTTGAACTTGAGGTCCGGGCGATCGATCCCCACGACCTGAGACAGCTCGTTGAGCGCCAGCATGCCCTCGACGAGGAAGATCGCGTCCGGCGAGATCTCCAGCTCGTCCGCCACGAAGCTGCGCAAATCCTCGGACATGCCGGCATCGACCTCGAGGCGGATCACGACGCCGCGGCGGCGCTGCTTCAGGGCGGTCTCGAAGTGAAGGACGAGGTCCTCCGCCTCCTCCTCGATCTCGAGGTCCGAATCGCGGACCACGCGGAACGCGCCGCTGCCCTTGACGAGGTAGCCGGGGAAGAGCCGCCCGGTGAACATCCCGATCACCTGCTCGATCGGGATCAGTCGCGCCGACGTCTCACTGTCGCTCACCGGCAGGCGCACGAACCGGTCGATGACGCCGGGCAGGCGGATCAGGGCGCGGAGCAGCCGGCCGTCCTTCGGCCGCACCAGCATCAGCGCGATGGTGGTGCCGAGATTCGGGATGAACGGAAACGGATGGGCCGGATCGATCGCCAGCGGCGTCAGAACCGGGAAGACGTGGTTGAGGAAGTACTCCTCCAGCCACGCCGCCTGCTCGGCCGTGAGCGAGGCCGGCTCGACGATGTCGACGTCGGACGCGTGCAACTCCTCGCGAAGCTGACGCCAGCGGGCCTGCTGGTCGGCGGCAAGTCGCGAGACCTCGGTGCCGATCCGAACCAGCTGCTCGGAGGGGGACAGGCCGTCCTGGGACGGCACCGTGAGACCGGCCCGGACCTGATCGATCAGGCCCGCCACGCGGACCATGAAGAACTCGTCGAGATTGTTCGCCGAGATGGACAGGAAGCGCAGACGCTCCAGCAGCGGATGGTTCGGGTTCGACGCCTCCTCCAGGACGCGCCGGTTGAACTGCAGCCAGGACAGCTCGCGGTTCACGTACCGCTCCGGCGAGTGCCGCAGGGACCGCCCCGCCTCGACGACCGGCTCACGGGCCGCGCCGACGGGCGGCTCCGCCGGGGTGGCGGCCGCCGGCCATTCATCATTGGCGTCGGCGGGCGGGACCGCGGCCGGAGCGGCCGTGCCGGAGGCGGGATCGACCGGCACACGCTTGGCCGCAGGGGCACGCCGGGCCGTCGGATTGGCCGCCGCGCGCCGACGGGGCTCGACGGCCTCGTCGGCGGCGTCGCGGTCCACGGGCTTCTGCGTCGATTCCATCCCCGATCCCTGTCTCTGCGCCTCGCCCCTCGCGGCGGCGCAGCCTGTATCATCCCAGACCGGCGGCCTTCACGACAGTTCCGTGACGGCCGCAGCTTTCGGCGCTCAGCCGCTCGGGTCGGGCTCATCGTCGAGCCCCATGCGCCGCAGCACCGCCAGAGCGAGGGGCCGGCTGATGCGGCGTCCGCGCCCGAGGGCGTCGCGGTCCAGTTCGGCCACGACATCGCGGGCGCGTCCCAGCGAACGGTCGATCCGCAGGGCCAGCGAATCGATCACGCCCAGGTCGACGACCAGTTGCCGGTCCACGAACAGCTTGACCAGAACCGCGCGCAGGAGTGCGTCGTCGGGCGCCTCGATGGCGATGCGGGGCGCCAGCCGCAGCCGCGAGCGCAGGTCCGGCGTGGCAAGGCCGAGGGCGTCGATCCCGCTGGCGCTCGTCAGCAGGACCGGGCAGGCGCGCTCCCGCGCCCGGTTCAACAGGTGGAACAGCGCCGCCTCGTCGAGTCGCTCCGCCCGATCGAGGTCCTCGATGACCAGCGCCCCGTTCGAGACCAGATGCTGGACCGCGTCGGCCCCCAAGTCGGAGGCCGGGACGGTCCAGGCATGGGCACGCTCCGCCCAGATCGCCGCCAGATGGCTCTTGCCGCTGCCGGAGGGGCCGGTGAGGATCAGGACGCTGTCGGGCCAGTCCGGCCAAGCCTCGATCAGCGTGTAGGCGGCCTCGTTGGCCGGCCCGACGAGGAAATCCTCGCGCCCGTACCGGGGATCGAGGGGCAGGTCGAAGGCGAGCTGCCGGGGAGGTGCGTTCTCGCGCATGCTGCGTCCAGGATCATCCCGCGCGCGCCGAGGTCAAGGCCGAAGCGTCCTTGCCGTCGTGCTCGATCAGGATCGGCTGCCCCGCGTGATAAAGGCGGCTCTCCAGGTATCGGGCCAGGGCGAAGCGCACGAGCACGCCGATCGAGGCCGCGATCGGCACCGCCAGCAGCAGCCCGACGAAGCCGAACAGCGTCCCGAACGCCAGGAGCGCGAACATCAGCCAGACCGGGTGAAGCCCGGTGGAATCGCCCACCAGCTTCGGCGAGATGACGTTCCCTTCCAGGAACTGCCCGACGAGGAACACGGCCACCGTGAGGCCGAGATACAGCCAGTCTCCAGAAGGCCAGAACTGGACGAGGGCGACGCCCACGGAGAGCAGGAATCCCGTCAGCGTCCCGACATACGGGATGAAGGTCAGGAATCCCGCAATCAATCCGATCAGGACCCCGAAGTTGAGGCCGATCAGCCAGAGGCCCACCGCGTAGAAGCTTCCCAGGATGAGGCAGACCAGGGTCTGGCCCCGGACGTAGCCGGTCACCGCCCCGTCGATCTGGCGCGCGAGCTCGCGCACCGTCGCCCGGTGCCGCGGCGGCACCCAGCCATCGATCGCCGCGACCATCCGGTCCCAGTCGACGAGGATGTAGAACGCGACCACCGGAGTCACGACGAGCAGCGAGGCGATCGAGATCAGCGCCTGGCTGCCCGACCAGAGGGATTTCAGGAAGGCCAGGAGCCACGCGCCCGCCTGGGTGGCCAGCGTCCCCACCGAGGATTGCAGCTCCGTGAGGACATTCGCACCGCCGACCCGTTCGAGCAGGGTCCCGGATCGCTCGGCGATGATGGCCTGGAGACGGGACACCATGCCCGGCAGGGCGTTCACGAGCGCCACGACCTGATTGGCCGTCAGCGGGATCAGGATCAGCAGCGTCACCACGAGGACGACAACGAACAGGGCGAGGATCAGCAGGCTGGCCGCCAGCCGCCCGAGGCCGAGGCGCTCCAGTCGATCGGCCAGAGGATCGAGCAGGTAGGCCAGGGTGATGCCGGCTACGAAGGGCAGCATCACCTCCCGGAGCAGGTAGACGACGAGTCCCAGGGCGACGACAGCGGCCAGCCCGATCACAGCCCGTGCACGCACGATGACGCTCCCCCGCAGCACGCCGCGCCCGTCGGCAGAGTGGGTATGCGGTGTGCGCCGATCAAGGCGCCGCTGCGCCGACTCGCGCCGCGCGCGGTAAGCCTTTAGAGCGGAGCCAGTATTGAACGAGGTGGCGCGGGCATGACGGCCAGGGACGGCAAGGAGCCGAATACGGGGCTGACCTACGCGGAGGCGGGCGTCGACATCGATGCCGGCAACGCCATGGTCGAGACGATCAAGCCGCTGGTGCGCTCCACCCGGCGCCCGGGCGCCGATGCCGAGATCGGCGGGTTCGGCGGCCTGTTCGACCTGAAGGCCGCGGGCTTCCGCGACCCGATCCTGGTCGCGGCCAATGACGGCGTCGGAACCAAGGTCAAGATCGCCATCGAGACCGGGCGCCACGACACGATCGGCATCGACCTCGTGGCCATGTGCGTCAACGACATCATCGTCCAGGGCGCAGAGCCCCTGTTCTTCCTCGACTATTATGCCACCGGCAAGCTGGTCCCGGGTGTCGGCGCCGACATCGTGCGCGGCATCGCCGAGGGGTGCCGTCAGGCCGGTTGCGCGCTGATCGGCGGCGAGACCGCCGAGATGCCGGGCCTCTATGACGGGTCCGACTACGACCTCGCGGGATTCTCCGTGGGGGCCGCCGAGCGCGGCAGCCTGCTGCCCCGCCCGGGCATCCGTGCCGGTGACGTCGTGCTCGGCCTGCCGTCGTCCGGCGTGCACTCAAACGGGTTTTCCCTGGTCCGCCGGATAGTTGCTCAAACCGGCCTCGGCTGGGATGCGCCGGCACCCTTCGCCCCCGAGCGCAGTCTCGGCGATGCGCTGCTGGAGCCCACCCGGATCTACGTGAAGCCGCTTCTAGCCGCCCTGGGCGCGACGGACGGCATCCGGGCGCTTGCCCACATCACGGGCGGCGGCTTCCCCGACAACCTGCCCCGCGTTCTTCCCGACGATGTCGGCATCGCCATCGATCTCGATGCGGTCACGCCGCCGGCCGTGTTCGGATGGCTCGCCCGAGAGGGCGGCGTCGCCGAGGCCGAGATGCTGCGCACCTTCAATTGCGGGATCGGCATGGTGGTGATCGCCGCCGCCGAGGCCGTGGACGACGTCGACGAGGCCCTCACCCGGGCCGGCGAGACGCCGGTGCGTCTGGGACGGATCACGGCGCGCGGATCCGAACCCGTGACCTTCAGCGGACGCCTCGCCCTCTGATGGCACCCGCCCGCAAGACCCGCGTCGCCATCCTGATCTCGGGGCGCGGCTCCAACATGGTCGCCTTGTTGGAGGCGGCCCGGGATCCCGCCTATCCGGCGGAGATCGTACTGGTGGTATCGAACCGTCCGGACGCGGCCGGCCTCGCGCGGGCGGCCGAGGCCGGCATCCCGACGCAGGCGATCGATCACAGAGCCTTCCCGGACCGGGCCGGTTTCGATGCCGTGCTCGACGCGGCCCTGCGGGCGGCCGATATCGACCTCGTGTGTCTGGCGGGCTTCATGCGGATCCTGACGCCAGACTTCGTGGCGTCCTGGGCGGGACGGATGCTCAACATCCATCCGTCGCTCCTGCCCCTGTTCAAGGGGACCCACACCCACCGGCAGGCCCTCGACGCCGGCGTGCGCTTGCACGGCTGCACCGTCCACTTCGTGGTACCGGAACTGGATGCCGGTCCGATCGTGGCGCAAGCGGCGATCCCGGTCCGCCAGGACGACGATCCCGACAGCCTCGCGGATCGCGTGATCGTGCAGGAGCGCCGGCTCTACCCAGCGGTGCTGGCCCTGGTGGCGGGCGGACGCGCACGCCTTGAAGGCGAACGCGTCGTCATTGCCGAAGAGGCGCCCGAGGGCGCGCTGTTCAGTCTCTAGCGGCCTGCTGCGGCGACCTGACCGTTCCGAGCGCGGCGAAGCCGGTTCGCAGCGCCACGCTCATCGATGGTCCGCGCGCCTGGGCCGCTCCGCTGCGCCCGCGACGGCGGCGCGCAGACCGGCAAGCTGTCGGGATGCCTCAGACCGGACGCTGCAGCTTGCAGCTGTCGAGGGCCGAGAGCGCCTTTGCGCGGGCGGAATCGTTGAAGTAGCCGGTGGTGCGGTAGGCCTCGATCTCGGACTGGTCCAGGCTGCGCAGGGTCTGGCGGGCATAGCAGCCGCAGGGACGCTCCAGGGCGGCCTCGGTGGCGCTGGTCATGCGGGCCTGGACGACCGTGCAGGCGTGCCGCACGCGGCCCTCCAGACTGGCCTTGGTGGCGGTCTTGAGCGCCGGATCCGGCTCGTATTGCTGGAACGGGGCCGAGGATCCGCCGGCGAGGGCGGCGGTCGCACCGAGGGCGAACAGGCCGGTCGCGATCATCAGGGGCAGGCGGCGCATCGTCATGGTCGTGGCGGTCCAGGGGCTGAGGTTGGTTAAGCTCAGCCGTTGGACGCTTCAGGCCCGTATGCCGTCAATGGCGGCCCGGACACACCCGGCGGCATTCACCGCGCGGCCGGGTGCGGCATGGGACGATGGCGGCCCGGTGTGCCCGGACCGCCACCGCGCGTCGCCTCACGCGGCGATATCGGAATCCTGGAAGAACTGCGCGATCTCGAGCTTGGCGTTCTCGGTGCTGTCCGAACCGTGGACCGTGTTCTCGCCGACGGACTCGGCGAACTTCTTGCGGATCGTGCCCTCGGCCGCCTGGGCCGGGTTCGTGGCGCCCATCACCTCACGGTACTTGGCAACCGCGTTCTCGCCCTCGAGAACCTGAACCACAACCGGGCCGGAGGTCATGAACGTCACGAGTTCCCCGAAGAACGGACGCTCCTTGTGCACCTCGTAGAACTTCTCGGCCTGCGCCTTGGTCATGCGGATGCGTCGCTGGCCGACGATGCGCAGGCCCGCCTCCTCGATAACCGCGTTGACCGCGCCGGTCAGGTTCCGCCGCGTCGCGTCGGGCTTCAGGATCGAGAAGGTGCGCTCGGTGGCCATGGTGCGTCCGGTCTGTCTGTGGATAAATCGTGCGGCGCGCCGGGCGTCCGGCAGCGCCTCGAAAGCGAGAATTTCGCTTCGGTGCCGGGCTTATAGCGGGCGCTCCCCGAGGCCTCAAGCTGCGCGCCGGGACGGCCTGGATCAAGCACGGCCGTGGCTCTGCCGCAACACCGCCGAAAAATCGCCGGATTGCGGCGGCTCTCTCACGCACCAACCGACTTCGTCCACCCCTCGGGCGTCCGCGATGCCCCAATACCGGAGACGAACCATGCGACTCGCTCTCAGCGCCGGCCTGCTGCTCGCCGGCCTCTCCGCCGCTGCCGCCGACACCGCCAAGGATCCGTCCGGCACCTGGCTCACCGGGGATGGCCGCGCCAAGATCCGGATCGACCGCTGCGGCCCGGGGCAGAAGCTCGTCTGCGGCAAGGTCGTCTGGCTGAAGATGCCCACCACCGACAGCGGCGCGCCGCGCACCGACCTCAAGAATCCCGATCCGAAGAAGCGCGCCCGTCCTGTGATCGGTCTCCAGCTCATCGAAGGCCTCAAGCCCGATGAGGAGAAGTACACTGGGGAACTCTACAATATCGAGGAAGGCAAGATCTACACGGTCAGCCTGGAGCGCGAGAGCGAGGCCGAACTCAGCGTGTCCGGCTGCATGCTCAAGGTGCTGTGCGGCTCACAGACCTGGACCCGCGTCCCGGACGTGAACCAGCAGGCCGCCAACAAGAACTGACCGTTTGTCAGATCGACGCGAGGCCGCGCTGCACTGCCGGCCTCGCCAGGATGCTGTCCAACCAGCGGGCCACGTTCGGCAGGGCGTTGATATCGACGCCCTGTTTGAAATTGAGCTTCGCCCAGGTGAACGTCGCGATGTCGGCGATTGAATAGGCGTCGGCGAGATACGCCCGGCCTTCGAGGCGCCGCTCCAGGACTCCGTACAGGCGTTTCGCCTCGGCGGTGAACCGCTCGATCGCGTACGGGACCTTCTCGGGCGCGTAGATCTTGAAGTGGTGGGTCTGCCCGAGCATCGGCCCGAACCCCGCCACCTGCCAGAATAGCCATTCATCGACCGCGACGCGGGCTCGCTCGTCCGAAGGGTAAAACTGCCCGGTCTTCCGGCCGAGATATTGCAGAATCGCGCCGGATTCGAAAACGGAGATCGGCTGTCCACCCGGCCCGTCCGGATCGACGATCGCCGGGATCTTGTTGTTGGGCGAGATCGCGAGGAAGTCCGGGCCGAACTGCTCGTTCTTGGCGATGTCCACCGGGACGATCCGATAGGGCAGTCCGCACTCTTCGAGCATGATCGGGATCTTCCAGCCGTTCGGCGTACTCCACGTATGGACGTCGATCGGCCGCCCGGACACCGCTGCCATGCTCTGCCTGCTCCTCGACCGAATCATCGGCGGCGCGGTGGTCCTCCGCCGTTTTCGGACAACACCAACAGTGAAGACGATTTCCCGGCCGCGCTCAAGGGCGAGGCGGAATCTCGGCTGACGATTCGGGCCGTCGTCGCCGAAGCTGTTGGCAGATGCGGTGCCGGGCTTGCCGGCCCGGCGCGCGCGCGGCGAGACTGCGTCTCGGGCGTCGGCACGACGTCCGAGGGGGACTAAACGAATGATCGATCGACTCGTCAGGATCGCGATCCTGTCCGCGCCGCTGCTGGCTGCTCAGCCGGGCCTTTCCAAGGAGGCGCCCGCCAAGGCCCCTCCGGCCTCCGAGGCGCCGGCGGCACCGGGCGGGGCGACCGCCAAGCAGCCCAGTTCCGGCCAGGCCGCCGCCCGCGACCGTCAGAAGACCTGCGGCGCCGAGTGGCGTGCGCTGACCGACGTGCAGAAGGCGGCGCAGGGGCCGAAATGGCCGCAGTACTGGAGCAAGTGCAACAAGCGCCTCAAAGGCGGCGACAAGGCCTGAGGCGCTCGCGAACCGCAGAGCTTCTCGTGTGTTCAGACATCCGCCCATGGGCGACGTCGGGAGGCGCGAAGCCATGACGGACGAGGTTCCGTTCCAGGTGAAGGCGGACGGCACGCTGCGCCGGGACCGGCGTGGCTGAGGCCGCGGTCACCCCCGCCGGGGGGGCGCGTGCCGCATCGGTCTTCGACCGTGCGGTGGCGTTCCTCGATGCCTGGGTGCCCAAGCCGGCCGCCTGGGCGTTCGCGCTGCGGATCTGGATCGCCATGATGCTGGCCCTGGCCGCCGCCTTCTGGCTTCAGCTCGACAGCGCCTCGTCCGCCGCCACCTGCGTGGCGATCCTCGCGCAGCCCAAGCGCGGGCAGGCGATCTCGAAGGCGGTCTATCGCCTCCTCGGCACCCTGATCGGAGCGGTGGTGTCCCTCGCCCTCGTAGGCCTGTTCGGACAGGACCGGGTGCTGCTTCTCCTCGGATTCACGGTGTGGCTCGGCCTCTGCGTCTTCGTCGCGCAGTACCTGCAGGATACGAGGGCCTACGGAGCGATGCTCTCCGGCTACACCGTGGCGATCATCGCCCTGGGCCAGATCGACGACCCGCAGGGCGCCTTCGACGCCGCGGTGTCCCGCGTCGCCGTGATCGTCCTCGGCATCGTCGTGATCACCTTCATCAACGATGCCCTGGCGTCGCCGAGCACGTGGCGGGCACTGCTGCCGCAGCTCCGCACGGCCTGGGACGAAACGCGGAGCTATGCCCGCGAGACGCTGGCGGCGGGGGATCTCGGCGCCACCCAAACCGCCGCGCTGATCCGCACCATCGCGCCGATGCGCGCCGATGCCAGCGCGATCGCGGGGGAACTCGACGACGGTCGCTTCCGCGCCGCCGGTGCGCGGAGCTGCATCGCCGCACTCTACGGGATGGCCGCGTCGATCCGCAGCGTGGCGGCCGCGGCTGCCTGCCTGCGCAATCCGAGCCCGGCCGTCGCAGAGGCCATGGCGATCTGCCGGCGGGTGGCCGACGCGCCCGATCCCGAGGCCCTCGACCGCGACGACGAACGGCTGCGCGACCTCGTCGACGCCGCGGTCCGTGCCGGGGATCGCCCCCTCGACGAGGTTGTGGTCCTCCAGCGCGCCCTGGATTTCGTCTGCGCCGCGACCTTCGCGCAGGATGGGATCCGTGCGGTGGCGGACGGACATCGCCCCCTGCGCGATGCCGCGCTTCCGACGCACCGCGACTTCCCGGTCGCCCTGCGCGGCGCCCTGCGGGTGGCCATCGGCTTCGCCGTCACGGCGGCCGCCTTCGTCGCCCTCGGCCTGCCGCAGGCGTCCTTCGCGCTGGTCCAAGTGGCGTCAACCGCGGCCCTGTCATCTTCGACGCCGGATCCGCGGAAATTCGCGAACGGCGTGGTGATCGGGATGATCCTCGCGGCGACCTTCGCGGGCATCGCCCGGTTCGTGTTCCTCAACGGCGTTCAGGGATTCCCGATGCTGGCGATCGTAATGGCGCCGGTGATCGCCTTCGGCTGCTTCCTGTCGCTCAACCCTAAGACCTTCGGCATCGGCTTCATCGTGATCGTGTTCTTTCCGGTGCTGCTCGGGCCGTCCAACCCGCAGAGCTACGATGCCCTCACCTTCCTGCTGAACGCCTTCCTGGTGGTCGTGGCCGCCGTGATCCTGTCGATCGTCGTCCGCCTGCTGCTCCCGGTCACGCGCGCGCAGCAACGCGTGTTCGCCCTCGACTCCGCGCGGCGGGCGCTGGCCGATGCGCTCGTCGGCGAGGGGGGCGATGCCACGACGCGCACGAGCCTGAATGCGGACCGGCTCTTCCAGTTCGCGGGCTACAGCTCGGGAAGCGGTGCCGTGCGACGGGCGAACCTGACCCACGCCTTCGCCCTCGCCCGCCTGGAAGCGGCCGCCGCCCGGGCTCATGCGGAACTCCGCCGGCTCTGGTCGATCCAGAGCCTGCGCGGCGTGATCCCCCGCGCCCGCGACGCCCTCGCGGCGGGCGACGATCGCGCTCTCGAGGAAGCCGCCCGCGAACTGATCCGCGCCGCATCCGCGCGGGATCGGGCGGTGCGGCTCACCACCGCCTGCGCGGCGAGCGACCTCGTCACCGCGGCACGCACCATCACCCGCCACCGGCGATTCCTGCATCGCCTCGACATCGCGCTCTTCTGACCGGCAGCGTCTCCTGGGGTGACCATGCACGAGGACATCCATCTCGGCGGGGTGCTGGTTTCCGCCTTCGTCGCTTACGCGTTGGCCGCGTTCGTGATTCTGCTCGCCCTGCGCTGGCTCTTCGCCCGCATCCGCTTCAGCCGTTACGTCGCCAACGCTCCGCTCGCCGAGGCCGGCCTCTACGTCTGTGTTCTCGCCCTCCTGATCGCGTTGATCTGATGCCCGATACCACCGCCGACGAGGACGATCCGAAGCCCGCCTCCCGCGACGCCGCGTCGGAGCCGGCCGATCGCCTGCCCGCGGTCCCACGCCGGGGCCGCACAGCCAGGATCGTCCGCTTGGCGGCGACCGGCGTGATCCTGCTCGCTGCCGGTCTCGCAGCGGCGTTCGTGTGGGCGTTCTACGTGGCGGCGCCGTGGACCCGCGACGGCAGGGTCCGGGTTCAGGTCGCCAACATCGCTCCGCAGGTCTCCGGGCAGATCGTCGACGTCCGGGTCCAGGACAACCAGACCGTCCGCAAGGGGGATGTCCTCTACGTCATCGATCCCATCGACTTCGAGGTCTCGGTCACCTCGGCGGACGCGGAGGTCAAGAACCGGGAGGCCGACCTCCAAGTGAAGAACGCGCAGTCGGCCCGGCGCCAGGCGCTGACGACCGTCTCGACCTCGATCGAGGAGAAGCAGCAATTCGCCGGCACCGCCAAGATCGCCGAGGCGGCGCTGGAAGGCGCTCAGGCGCAGCTGCGCCAAGCCAAGGTGAACCTGGGACGCACCCAGGTGACGTCCACCGTCAATGGCCGCGTCACCAACCTGCTCATGCGGGTCGGCGATTACGCCCGGACCGGCACCGCGAACATCAGCGTGGTCGACACCGATTCGTTCTGGATCGACGGCTATTTCGAGGAGACCAAACTGGCCAACGTCCACGTGGGCGATCCCGCCGACGTCAAGCTGATGGGCTTCGATCCGCACCTGACCGGAACGGTCGACAGCATCACACTCGGCATCTCCACGGCGAACGCCGCCGCCAGCACGCAGGGGCTGCCGGACGTCAACCCGGTCTACACCTGGGTCCGTCTGGCGCAGCGCGTGCCAGTTCGCATCCGCATCGACCATATCGCACCGGGCGTTCCCCTCATCGCCGGCATGACCGCGACCGTGGTGGTCAACGGCGGCCGCGCGCCGGACCCGGACTGGTTCATGGCTCTGCGGGACCGCGTCTCGGCACTGACGACGCCGGCGGCCGGACCTTCGGCCGAGGCCGACCGGCGTTGAAGTCGCGATCCGGGCGTGACCCGGATCAGTCTGCCGCGTTCTCCGGAAACACGCGCGCTGGAGAACGCCATGAGCTGTCGTCTTGTGTTTGCCCTCGTGCTGCTGGCAGGCGGACCCGCTGCCGCCGCACCGCCGAAGGCCGCAGTGTTCGATTTCCAGTTCTCGAACCTGTCGCCGGTGCCGACCGACGCGGCCGATACGGCCCGCCTGAAGCGGGTGAGTGCCGAACTTCGAGATCTGCTGGAGAAGAACGCATTGTTCGTCGTGGTCTCGACGGATCCGGTGCGGGGCGAGGTCGCCCGCAGTGCCGATCTGCGGAACTGCAGCGGCTGCGCGGAGGACTTCGCCCGCAGGCTCGGCGCCGACGTGGCGATCACCGGCGAGGTGCAGAAGGTCTCGAATCTGATCCTCAACCTGAACGTCTACGTGAAGCCCGTCGCCGGTGATGCGCCCGAGAAGGCCTACAGCGTCGACCTGCGCGGCGACACGGACGAATCCTTCGACCGCGGCATCCGCTTTCTGGTGCAGAACAATATGAATGCCGGCAAGTAGCTTGTGCGCCAATCAAGATTTTGCACCGCCGCAGGATCGATCCAAGCTGTTGTCCTCTCGGTGGGTGCAGCGCGATGCGGCCGTGATGTCGTTCGGAAAAAGCGGTCGTCGAGAAAATAGCTATTGACCGCCTTCGGAGACGGGAGCAGTCTCCATCTGTGCTTGATCAAAGCGGGCACGAACCGGCCGGAAACCTTGACGCGATCAGGTTTCGCTACGGTGACGGTTGCCGGAAGCTGGAGGAGACAGGCATGACTCCACCGCAGCGGAACGCCGCATAGACGGTTCGGGGACAGGTTCGGCCCGGAATTCAGCGGCACCACACGAACAGCCGGACGGAAGCGGCTCCAGGGGCGCAGAAGCGGCCAGATACGGCACGCCTTCGAATGCGCGAAAGGCCCCACTTAGAGCCGTTCCGCCGCGGTTTCACCAAATCGGATTTCGCAATGCCTTCACCGCCCCGGCATCGCCGCGGCGGGCTATCGTCGTGGCGCGAAGCCCTGGTGCGAAGCCCCGGCGCCCCGCAGGGCGCCCGGCACTCCGCCCCCCCGTGACCCTGGGATCAGTCGATCCCGAGCTTCGCCTTGAGCAGGGCGTTCACCGCTGCGGGATTCGCCTTGCCACCCGTGGCCTTCATGGTCTGGCCGACGAACCAGCCGAGCAGGGTCGGCTTTTCCCTGGCCTGGGCGACCTTGTCGGGGTTCGCCGCGATGATCTGGTTCACCGCCGCCTCGATGGCGCCGGTGTCGGTGACCTGCTTCATGCCGCGGCTCTCGACGAGGGCGCGCGGGTCGCCGCCCTCGGTCCAGACGATCTCGAACAGGTCCTTGGCGATCTTTCCGGAGATCACGCCCTCGCCGATCAGGTCGACGATGGCTCCGAGCTGATCGGCTGACACGGGCGTCGCCTCGATGGACAGGCCCTCCTTGTTCAGGCACCCGAACAGCTCGTTGATGACCCAGTTGGCCGCGGCCTTGCCGTCCCGCCCCTTCGCCACCGCCTCGTAGTAGTCGGCCGACGCCCGCTCCGCGATGAGCACGCCGGCATCGTAGGGCGACAGGCCGTAATCCTGCACGAACCGCGCCTTCTTGGCGTCCGGAAGCTCCGGCAGTCCCTCGGCCAGGGCATCGACGTAGGCCTGGTCGAACTCCAGCGGCAGCAGGTCCGGATCCGGGAAGTAGCGGTAATCGTGTGCCTCTTCCTTCGAGCGCATGGACCGCGTCTCGCCCTTCGTCGGATCGAACAGGCGCGTCTCCTGATCGATTTTGCCGCCATCCTCCAGGATCGCGATCTGACGCCGCGCCTCGACCTCGATCGACTGACCGATGAAGCGGATCGAGTTGACGTTCTTGATCTCGCAGCGGGTGCCCAGCGGCTCGCCGGGGCGGCGCACCGAGACGTTGACGTCGGCGCGGAGCGAGCCCTTCTCCATGTCACCGTCGCAGGTCCCGAGATAGCGCAGGATCGTGCGCAGCTTGGTGACGTAGGCCTTCGCCTCCTCGGAGGAGCGCAGGTCCGGACGGGAGACGATCTCCATCAGCGCCACGCCGGACCGGTTGAGGTCGACGAAGCTCCGGGTCGGGTCCTGATCGTGCAGCGACTTGCCGGCATCCTGCTCGAGATGCAGGCGCTCGATGCCCACGTTGATCGACGCGCCGTCGGCCAGATCCACCAGAACCTCGCCCTCGCCGACGATCGGGTCCTTGTACTGGGAGATCTGGTAGCCCTGCGGCAGGTCCGGGTAGAAGTAGTTCTTCCGGTCGAACACCGAGCGCAGGTTGATCCGGGCCTTCAGGCCGAGGCCAGTGCGCACCGCCTGCGCGACGCACTCGGCGTTGATCACCGGCAGCATCCCGGGCATTGCCGCATCGACCAGCGAGACGTGGTCGTTCGGCTCGCCGCCGAACTCGGTGGAGGCGCCGGAGAACAGCTTCGCCCGGCTGGACACCTGGGCGTGGATCTCCATGCCGACGATCACCTCCCAGTCGTGGAGGCCGCCCTTGATCAGCTTCTTGGGGTCGACGGGTGCGTTCATGGTCGTCCGGGCTGGGAAGGGAGCGTGGCGGAATGCTCCCACCTGCATCCGCATCCTGAGGTGCTGCGCGGCAGCCTCGAAGGGAGGGCTCCAGGGATCGCGCGGCCGGCTGGAGGCCTCCTGCGAGGCCCGCTCACGCGGGCGCCTCAGGATGAGGGCGCAAGTGGGCGCGGGTGTCGTGCGGCCACTTACCGGCCGCGTCGCGAAAAGATCAAGCGCGTCGTCTGACCGCCTGCCGGGCGCCATAGCCGAGGATCGCCCAGAGCAGGGCCGCGACGGCGCGCACCGGGAAGAAGGTCGGGCCGTCATGGGTGATCGGCGCCGGCCAGGGGATGCCGGCGGCGCTCACCGCGTAGGAGAACAGAACCGAGAAGCCCAGCGCCGCGATCGCCGCGATGAAGACCTTGCCGAATTGGCTGGCGGTCCATCCGAGATAGACCGCCACCACGATCAGGGCCGGATCGAACCCGGCCCAGATCCAGACCGTCCAGGGATAGTAGGGAACGGTCATGACCACCACGGCTCGGGCAGGACGGTCCGGCCGGCCGAATCCTCGATCACCTGCGCGACCGCGAACAGCGTCTCCTCGTCGAAGGGCCGACCGATGAGCTGCAGGCCTAGGGGCAGGCCCTGGCCGTCGAGCCCCGCCGGCACGGCGATGCCGGGCAGCCCGGCCATGTTCACCGTCACGGTGAAGACGTCGTTGAGATACATTTCAACCGGGTCGGCCGAGGCCTTCTCGCCGATGCCGAAGGCGGCCGACGGCGTCGCCGGCGTCAGGATCGCGTCGACCCCGGCCGCGTAGGCAGCCTCGAAGTCGCGCTTGATCAGGGTGCGGATCTTCTGGGCGCGGACATAGTAGGCGTCGTAGTAGCCGGCCGAGAGCACGTAGGTGCCGATCATGATCCGGCGTTTCACCTCGCGGCCGAAGCCGGCGGCGCGGGTGTTCTCGTACATCCCCGCGATGTCCTTGCCGGGCACCCGCAGGCCGTACCGAACGCCGTCGTAGCGGGCGAGGTTCGAGGACGCCTCCGCCGGGGCCACGATGTAGTAGGCCGGCAGTGCGTAGGACGTGTGCGGCAGCGATATGTCCCGGATCGTCGCGCCGGCCGCCTTCAGCCAGGCCGCACCCTCGTCCCAGAGCTTCTGGATCTCGGCGGGCATGCCGTCGACCCGGTACTCCTTGGGAATGCCGATGGTCAGGCCCTTCACGCCGCGCGAGACCGCGGCCTCGAAATCGGGCACGGCGAGGTCCGCGCAGGTCGTGTCCCGGGCATCGGCACCCGCCATCGAGCCAAGGAGGATCGCGCAGTCGCGGACCGTCCGCGCGATCGGACCCGCCTGGTCCAGGGACGAGGCGAAGGCCACCGTGCCCCAGCGCGAGCAGCGCCCGTAGGTCGGCTTGATTCCGACAGTCCCGGTGAAGGCGGCCGGCTGGCGGATGGAGCCGCCGGTGTCGGTGGCGGTCGCACCCAGGCAGAGCCGCGCGGCGACCGCGGCGGCAGAGCCGCCCGACGAGCCGCCGGGCACGATCTGCGCGTCGGATCCCCTGCGCCGCCAGGGCGAAAGCACGTTGCCGAAGGCGCTCGTCTCGTTGGACGAGCCCATGGCGAACTCGTCGAGATTGAGCTTCCCGAGCATCACGGCGCCGTCGCGCCACAGATTGGCCGACACGGCTGATTCGTAATGCGGCTCGAAGGTCTCCAGGATCTTGGACCCCGCCGTAGTCGTCACGCCATGCGTGCAGAACAGGTCCTTGATGCCCAGCGGGATGCCTTCCAGCGGCCGGGCCTCGCCGGACGCGATCTTCCGGTCGGACGCCTCGGCCATCTCGAGAGCCCGGTCCGGGGTCTCCCGAAGGTAGGCGTTGAGCGCGCGGGCCTTCGCCATCGCGTCGAGATGCGCCTGGGTCAGCTCGCGGGCCGAGAGTCGCTTCGCCTTCAGGGCATCGCGCGCTTCGGCCAGGGTGAGTTCGTTCGGATCCACGCTGTTCACGTCCCCGCGCGCGCCGCCGCGCGCCTGCCCGCCACAATACCGGTCCGCCAGGGCCGGGGCTGCTCTCGGCCTACTCGACCACCTTCGGGACCAGGAAGTAGTTGTCCTCGGTCTCGGGCGCGTTGGCGACCACGTCGTCGGCGCGGCCGCCCTCGGTGACCACATCCTCGCGCTTCTTCATCGCCATCGGCGTCACCGAGGTCATCGGCTCCACGCCGGACACGTCGACGGTGCCGAGCTGCTCGACGAAGGCCAGGATCGCGTTCAGCTCGCCCTGCAGCGGCCCGACCTCGTCGTCGGTGACCGCGATCCGCGCCAGATGTGCGATACGCCGAACCGTCTTCTCGTCGACCGACATGCCGTCCCGTTCGCCCCTACCCGGGAGCGGTCTCCCGAAGTCGGTCGGCCTATAGCATCGGCCCTCGACGCGCCGCAACGCGGCTGAGCCGGGGTGCCGCATCTCGTGCCGGCGCGGTCGCGGATCGACCGGCAGGCGCAGTCGGTCGATCGGACATCCCGCTTCGATCAGGTCACCACGTGATGGGGCGTCACCGAAATCTCGATGGTGATTCCCGGTTGCCGGACCGGCTGGATCATGGCTTGGGTGATGCCCGCGACCAGGATTTCGATGGCGAGAACGAGCATCAGGCGGTGCTTGCGCGGCATCGCCGATCGACGCCGGGACGGAGCGGAACGGGAGAGTAGGTTTGTCGTCGACACGGCGGACACCCATGGCGCGGGTTAACGAAGCGTTAACCTACCTAGTCGCGAACGGCGCCCCGTGCACCGGGGGCGATCTGCGGAGGGCCTCAAGCCTGTGGACGGTGGAGCGGGAGCGATGTGGGAGCAGGTGTTCGTCAGCCTGACGCCGGGGTTCATCCCGGATGCGGCGGGTTTCGACCGGGCGGCGGCGGAGCTGGGCTTCGCGCTGCCGGCCTCCTATCGCGATTTCTGCCGAACCTGCGGCGTCGGTCTCGCGGGCGGACAGTTCCGCATCGCCGTGCCGGCGCCGTTCGGGGCCTGCGATCTGGCGACCCAGGCGAACCTCATCGCCCACAGCGTCGGCGCCGCCGTCGCGATGCTGGAGGACGGATCCGAGGCGCACCGGTTCGACGTCGAGGGCGGCGATCCGGACATCGTCGAGCGCGCCTGCTTCTTCGGCGCCGGCGAGGATGGCAGCTTCCTGTTCTGGGACGTCGCCGGGACGGAGGGGGAATACGACATCTGGCTGCTCGCGCCGGATCTCGTGACGGTGCGGTTCGGCGGCGAGAGCCTGACCGACTTCTTCACCCGGGTCACGGCACCCTCCGCGGCCCTGGTGCTTGGGCCGGGGGCGGAGCCTCTGGCCTCGCGTTTCGAGGGTTTCTCGGAGGCCACCCTCGCCCGCAGCGCGCAGGCGGACCCATGAACCACGACGCGATCCGCACCTTCGCGGCCGCTTCCCGAGGCGGGGCGCGCCTGATCGGCATCGATCTCGGCACCAAGACGATCGGGCTGGCCCTGTCGGACCTGGGGCGCCAGATCGCGTCCCCGCTGGAGACGATCCGCCGGGTCAAGTTCACCCCGGACGCGCAGCGCCTCGCCGCCCTGTGCCGGCAGCACGCCGTCGGCGGGCTGGTGGTCGGGCTGCCGCTGAACATGGATGGCAGCGAGGGGCCGCGGGTGCAGTCGACCCGCGCCTTCATGCGCAACCTCGCGCCGATCCTTCCCCTGCCCCACGTCTATTTCGACGAGCGGCTGTCGACGGCGGTGGTGACGCGGGCGCTGATCGAGGCCGACGCCTCCCGGGCGCGGCGGGGTGAACTCGTCGACAAGCTGGCGGCCGCCTACATCCTTCAGGGCTTCCTCGACGTGATGCGCCACCTGGCCGATGCGGATTCCGAGGACGATTCCCTCAGCGGCTGACGAGCGAGACCGCGCCGCTGCCGTGGCGCTCGATCCGGCCGTCCAGTTCCAGTTCCAGCAGGACGGTCTGCACGACCCGGGCACCGACGCCGGCACTCCGCGCCAGCTCGTCGGTGCCGACCGGGCTCGGTCCCAGGAGCGCGACGATGCGGGCGCGATCGTCGGCGGGCTCGAGGAGGTTATCCTCGTACTCGGCATGGTCGGTGGCGTCGCGGTCGAGTCGCATCGGTGCCAAGGCGAGATTGGTCCCGGATGCATCCAGCTCGATCTCGTCCCAGAAGTCGGGCTGGTCTGCGAGGTCCGGCCGGCCCCGCGCGGGCGCGGCGTCCAGGTCGGGTCCCCGCTCGACGATCGGACCGATGACGTCGAGGACGTGGCCCACCTCGGAGACGAGCGTGGCGCCCTGGCGGATCAGATCGTTCGTGCCCTCGGCGCGCGGATCGAGGGGCGAACCCGGGACCGCGAAGACCTCCCGGTTCTGCTCCAGGGCGTAACGCGCCGTGATCAGCGAGCCGGAGCGGCGGGCGGCCTCGACCACGATGGTCCCGTACGACAGGCCGGAGATGATGCGGTTGCGGCGGGGAAAGTCGCGCCCGCGGGGCTCCCAGCCCATGGGCATCTCGGCGAGTATGGCGCCCCCCTCTCCCAAAATCTCCTCGACCAGGGCAGCGTGGCTCGCCGGGTAGATGCGGTCCTGGCCGCCCGCCATCACCGCGATGGTCCCGGTCCGCAGGCTTACCCTGTGCGCCCGCGCGTCGATTCCGCGGGCGAGGCCCGAAACCACGACGAGACCCGCCTCGCCCAGGCCGCGGGCCAGCCGCTCCGTGAAGGCGAGTCCCGCCGTCGAGGCGTTGCGCGAGCCTACGAGCGCTGCGGCCGGCCGGTTCAGGATCCCGGCGCCGCGCAGGGCCAGGAGCGGCGGCGCCGCGTCGACCTGGGTGAGAAGGCGGGGATAGTCCGCTTCGCCCAGGGCGATCAGCCGGCCGCCGAGGCGCCCAAGCGCCGCGAGTTCCTCCTCCGCCTGAGCCCTGGTCGGCGGCGCGACCCGTTTGCCCTGGCGACGGGTCAGGTCCGGCAACGCCTCAAGGGCGGCGGCGGCGCCGCCGAACCGGTTGACGAGGGTGCGGAAGGTGCGCGGCCCGACACTTTCGGTGCGGATCAACCGCAGCCAGTCCAGCCGCTGCGCATCGGTGAGCTGCATGCACCCCCCAAGGGCCGCCCCTCGCTCCAGGGGCCGCACCGCGCGCTTGCGCTCAACCCTTCTGGCCGATGCGCCCCTCGGTGCCGGACGCGAGTCGGCGGATGTTCGGCGCGTGCTTCCACCATAGCAGCAGGCACAGGATCAGGAACAGCAACGCTTGCGGCGGGGTGCCCAGCGCCCACAATGCCAAAGGTGTCGCAGCGGATGCCGCCAGTGCGGCCAACGACGAATACTTGAGGGCGAAGGCGAGTCCGAGCCAGATCGCGGCGAAGATCCCCAGAGCCGGGAGGTTGAAGGCGAGCAGCACGCCGATGAACGTCGCGACTCCCTTGCCGCCCCGGAATCCCAGCCAGACCGGGAAGAGATGGCCCAGGAACGCGCCGAGCCCCGCGGCCAGTGCCGGCCCCTCCCCCAGGTTGCGGGCGATCAGGACCGCTGCCGTGCCCTTGAGGGCATCGCCGAGAAGGGTGGCGGCTGCCAGGCCCTTGCGGCCGGTTCGCAGCACGTTGGTGGCGCCGATGTTGCCCGAGCCGATGGCCCGCACGTCGCCGAGGCCGGCGAACTTCGTCAGGATCAGTCCGAACGGGATCGCGCCCAGGGCGTAGCCGAGGACGAGGCCGCCCAGCGCGGCCGGTGTCGCGAGATCCGGCAGCATCACGCGGCCGCCGCGAGGTCGGCGGTCGCGTGGACGACCCGGCCGCCGACCAGCGTCAGCACCGCCGCGCCCTGGAGGCGCGCCTCGTCGAATGGCGAGTTCTTGGAGCGTGATTTCAGCCGGCGCTTGTCGAGGACGTAGGGCAGATCGGGGTCGATCAGCACCAGGTCGGCAGGCGCCCCAACCGCCAGCCGGCCCGCCGCACGGCCGAGGATCCGGGCGGGGTTCACGGTGAGCGCGGCGATGAGCCTCGACAGGGCCAGGTCGCCCGCATGGACGAGGCGCAGGGACGCGCCGAGGAGGGTCTCGATCCCCAGCGCCCCGTCGGCCGCCTCGGCGAAGGGCAGGCGCTTGGTCTCAACGTCCTGCGGGTTGTGATCGGAGACGATCACGTCGATCACGCCCTCGTCGAGGGCGCGCACCACCGCGTGGCGGTCGGCCTCGTCACGCAGCGGCGGCGAGAGCCGGCAGAAGGTGCGGTAATGGCCGATGTCGTTCTCGTTGAGGACGAGATTGTTCACCGACACCCCGCAGGTCACCGGCAGGCCGTCCTGCTTGGCTCGGCGGACGATCTCCACCGAATCGGAGCAGGAGATCATCGCCGCGTGGTAACGGGCGCCGGTCAGACGCACGAGGCGGAGGTCCCGCTCCAACATCACGGTCTCCGCCTCGCGGGGAATGCCCATCAGGCCGAGGCGCGAGGCGAGTTCGCCCTCGTTCATCACCCCTTCGGCTACGAGGTCCGATTGCTCGACGTGCTGCATGATCAGCGCGTCGAAGTCCCGGGCGTAGGTCAGCGCGCGGCGCATCACCTGGGCGTTGGCCACGGCTCGCAGCCCGTCGGTGAAGGCGACCGCGCCGGCCTCCTGAAGCAGGCCGAACTCGGTCATCTCCTTGCCGAGGAGGCCCTTGGTGATCGCCGCAGCGGGAAGGACGTTCACGCTCGCGGTATCGCGGGCGCGGCGGAGCACGAAGTCGACGATGGCCGGACCGTCGATCACCGGGTTGGTGTCGGGCATGCAGACCAAGGTCGTCACGCCGCCCGCGGCCGCGGCGGCGCTCGCCGAGGCCAGGGTCTCGCGGTGCTCGGCCCCCGGCTCGCCAACGAAGGCGCGCATGTCGATCAGTCCGGGTGTCAGCACGCGGCCGGCGCAATCCACGCGCGTCGCGTCGGCCGGAGCACCGGGGGCGGCCCCTGCGGCGATGTCGGCGATCCGGCCGTCCCGGACCAGCACCGCGCCGGCGGTCTCGCGCCCGGTGGCGGGATCGAGAAGTTTGGCGTTCGCCAGGAGGTAGCTGCTCACAGGGGCGTCCTCGCGGAAGAGGCCGGGCCGTCGAGGCGCATGGCAAGGCCGGCCGCCGCCATATGCGCTTTCGCCTCGGCGACGCTCGCCTGCCCGAAATGGAAGATGGACGCCGCCAGCACGGCGCTGGCGCCGCCCTCGGCGACCCCGGCCACGAGGTCGTCGAGGCCGCCGACCCCGCCGGATGCGATGACCGGCACGGTCACGGCATCGCTGATCGCTCGCGTCAGGGCGAGGTCGTAGCCGGAGCGGGTGCCGTCCTTGTCCATGGACGTGACCAGCAGTTCGCCGGCGCCCTTGCCGGCCACGAGCCGCGCGAAGGCCACGGCGTCGATCCCGGTCGGATCGCGGCCGCCATGGGTGAAGATCTCCCAGGCCGGCGGCTCACCCGGGAGCGTGACCCGCTTGGCGTCGATCGCCACGACGATGCATTGCGCGCCGAACTTCTCGGCCGCCCGGGCCACGAGGTCGGGATCCTTCACGGCGGCGGTGTTGATCGCGACCTTGTCGGCGCCGGCGAGGAGCAGGGCGCGCACGTCCTCTACGGTTCGGACGCCGCCGCCGACGGTGAGCGGCATGAAACAGGCTTCGGCGGTGCGGCTGACGATGTCGAGCAGGGTGCCGCGGGCCTCGCGGCTCGCGGTGATGTCGAGGAAGCACAGCTCGTCGGCGCCGGCCGCGTCGTAGACCTTGGCGGCCTCCACCGGATCGCCGGCATCGCGCAGGCCCTCGAAGCGCACGCCCTTCACGACGCGCCCGTCCTTCACGTCGAGGCAGGGGATGATGCGGGTCTTGAGCAAGTTCGACTCTTCCGTCCGACGTATCTTCGGGGGGCGCTGAGAAGGGCCGCGTCAGCAGCTCGTCACGCGGGTAGGGACATTCCTCCGGGAAGACCTGCAGCGACCGTCCTGTTACCGCCGATGCCTCTTCCCGTGCATCGCGGCAGGCGCGCGCCCCGTACCCGTGTCCAAGTGTCGAAATTGAACCCATAGGCGGTTCCGGCCGCGCCCGGCTGGGTTTTCAACGCCGTCATCGAAGCCTCCCGCCTCAGCGCCTCCAGGACGGACGGTCTATCATGAAGCCGGGCCGCGCGCCGCAGCGATCGCGGCCAGGGCCGCCTCCGGATCGATGCGGCCATCGTAGAGCGCGCGCCCCGTGATGGCACCCGCGATCAGCGCGCAATCCGGCTGCAGCAGCCGGTGGACGTCGTCGATCGACGCGAGGCCGCCCGACGCGATCACAGGGATGCGCACGGCCTGCGCGAGCGCCAGGGTCATCTCGACGTTGAGGCCCTTCAGGATCCCGTCCCGGGCGATGTCGGTGTAGATGATCGCCGCGACGCCCGCGTCCTCGAACCGGCGCCCCAGCTCCTCGGCCGTCATACTGGAGGTCTGCGCCCAGCCCTCGACCGCGACGCGCCCGTCCTTGGCGTCGATGCCGACAGCGATCCTGCCGGGATGCTTGCGGGCGGCCTCGCGGACGAATTCGGGATCCCGAACCGCGGCCGTTCCGATGATCACCCGGGCGACGCCCTTCGCCAGCCAGCCTTCCAGGGTCTTCATCTCGCGGATGCCGCCGCCGAGCTGCACCGGGATCGTGACCCGGGCCAGGATCGCATCCACCGCCGCGGCGTTGCGCGGCGCACCCGCGAAGGCGCCGTCGAGATCGACCACGTGGAGCCACGAGAAGCCCTGACCTTCGAAGATCGCGGCCTGCGCGGCCGGGTCGTCGCCGAAGACCTTGGCCTGCGCCATGTCACCCTGGACGAGGCGGACGCAGCGCCCCTCCTTCAGGTCGATCGCCGGGTACAGGATCACGCGTGCTTCCGTCCTTCTTGCCGGGGCCGAACCGTGCTCACGGGCGCCAGTTCAGGAAGTTGGCGATGAGCGCGAGGCCCAGCCGCTGGCTCTTCTCGGGGTGGAACTGCGTGCCGGCGACGTTGTCGCGGGCGACGAGGGCGGTGATCGGACCGCCATACTCAGCCTGCGCCACGACATCCTCCGCGCGCTCGGCCGTCAAGGCGTAGCTGTGCACGAAATAGGCGTGCAGCCCGTCCTCGCCGGTGGGAATGCCGGCGAGCAGGGCGTGGTCGGATGCGGCGCGCAGGGTGTTCCAACCCATATGCGGCACCTTGAGCGACGGGTCGGACGGCGCGATGGGTCCGACATCGCCGGGGATCCAGCCGAGCCCCGGCGTGACGGTATATTCCAGCCCGCGGGTCGCCAGGAGCTGCATCCCCACGCAGATGCCGAGGAAGGGTCGCCCGGCCGCATGCGCGGCGTACGTCATCGCCTCCACCATGCCGGGCACGGCATCGAGGCCCCGGCGGCAATCCGCGTAGGCTCCGACCCCCGGCAGCACGACGCGGTCGGCCGCGGCCACTACCTCCGGATCCGAGGTCAGACAGATCCGCGCGTTCCGCCCGCTGTCGCGGGCGGCCCGCTCGAAGGCCTTGGCGGCGGAATGGAGGTTGCCCGATCCGTAATCGATAATCGCGACGGTCTCGGCGCTCATGCTGGTCTCGCCTGGCCGCTCACCGGGTGCCTTCCTGGGCGGGGAACAGCCCGATCACCGGCTCGGGACGCCGGCTCGGGCCGCTCGGGAACGGTGCGCGAGGTGCCGCTTGGCTCGCCTCGATCCAACGGGTCAGAGCCCGGCCTTCGGCCTCCTCGGGCGTCGCGGCGACCACCGCGTCGCGCGCCGGCCAGCCGCGACGGGCCAGGGTCCAGCGGCGCAGGCTCGAGGCTTCGAGACCGATCAACCAAGCGGCCAGCAGGGTCACGACCAGACCGGCGCCGGTCGGAAGCCCGAACGCGATGCCCGCCGCGGCGAGGGACACGAGGGCGACCAGCACGATCAGCGCGGCGATCCACAGACGATGAAACAGGAACCACAACACCGTGAAGGCGAAGGCCGACCAGGAGAAGCCGTCCCGCACCAAGACGGCCCGGTCGAGCCCGAGCGCCTCGCCCGGCCGCGCATCCGTTGGGAGGTGGAGCGTGTAGCTGCGCATCCGCATCGCGAAACTCCGACAGGGTGCGCCGCGGCGGCCGCGTGGCCGATCGGGGCGCCCGACGACAACTATCTACAGGGAGCCCTTCGTGGAGGGAACGCGCCCCTCCTCCCGCGGATCGATCGCCACGGCCGTGCGCAAGGCCCGGGCCAGACCCTTGAAGCAGCTCTCGGCGATGTGGTGGGCGTTGTCGCCGTAGAGCGTCTCCACGTGGAGGGTCAGGCCAGCATTCATCGCGAAGGCCTGGAACCACTCGCGGACCAGCTCGGTGTCGAACTGTCCGATCTTCTCCACGCGAAACGCGGTGCGGAACACCAGGAACGGACGGCCCGAGATGTCAACGCAGACCCGGGTCAGCGCCTCGTCCATCGGCAGGTGGATGTCGGCGTAGCGCGTGACGCCGCGCTTGTCGCCGAGCGCCTTGGCGAAGGCCTGACCGAGGGCGATGCCGCAATCCTCGGCCGAATGGTGCTGGTCGATATGCAGGTCGCCGTCGACCTTCACGTCCAGATCGAACAGGGCGTGCCGCGCCAGCAAATCCAGCATGTGGTCGAGGAAGCCGATACCGGTGGCGATCTTGGATCGCCCGGTCCCGTCGAGGGCGACGGTGACCGCGATGTCGGTCTCCGCGGTCTTCCGGGTGATGGTGGCGCTGCGCATGTCGATCTGGATTTCGCGACCTGGGCGGCTGAAGCCGCCCGCGCCTTCTAGAGGGACTCGCTCCGGATTGGAAAGGGCCGCGGTCTAACCGTTGAGCACCCGGCCCGCCACGGCATCGAGCTTGGCCAGAAGCGCCGGATCGCGGACGGCGGGTGCCGTCATGATCGCGCCGTCCAGCGCCCGGTGCGAGCCCGCCGGGCAAGACTCGCGCTCGGCCGGGAAATCGCGGGCCAGCCGCGCAACGAGGCGGGCCGCCTTGTCGGCGTTGGCGCGGGCCACCGCCACCACCGCGGCGACGTCGACGGCGTCGTGGCCGGGATGCCAGCAATCGTAATCGGTCACCATGGCGATGGTGGCGTAGGTTATCTCGGCCTCTCGGGCGAGCTTGGCCTCCGGCATGTTGGTCATGCCGATCACGTCGAATCCCTGGGCCTTGTAGGCCCGTGATTCGGCCAGCGACGAGAATTGCGGCCCGTCCATGCAGACGTAGGTGCCGCCGCGATGCACGGCGATGTCCTCGGCCCTGGCGGCCTGGGCGATCCGTGCCTGAAGTCCTGGCCCGACCGGGTGGGCTAGCGAGACGTGGGCGACGCAGCCGTCACCGAAGAACGAGGAGGCGCGTCCGTGGGTACGGTCCACGAACTGGTCGACGAGCACGAACAGGCCGGGAGGCAGGTCCTCGCGGAAGGAACCGCAGGCCGAGAGCGAGACGAGGTCGGTGACACCCGCCCGCTTCAACGCGTCGATATTGGCCCGGTAGTTGATGCCGGAGGGTGAGAGGCGGTGGCCCCGCCCGTGCCGGGCGAGGAACACCACCTTGGTGTCGCCGATCCGGCCGATGCGCAGGGCGTCCGAGGGCACGCCCCAGGGAGAGGCGACGCGCTCCTCGCGCACATCCTGGAGACCCGGCAGATCGTACACGCCGGACCCACCCATCACCCCGAGGATCGCTGTGGTCATTCCGGTATTCCTGTCGCCATGCGGCGCATCGAAGGGCTTGCCCGTCCTACCCGCCACCTCATCCCGAAGTGCCGGAGCGAAGCGGAGGCCTCGAAGGAGGGCTCCGGTACCCGCAGTGACGCCTGATGGCCTCCTTCGGGGCTGCGCCACAGCACCTCGGGATGGGGAATCGGACGGGGTTGGCGTCGCGACGCGCCGAACCGTCGGGCAGGCGGAGCGGTAGCATGCCCCCGACATGCAAAAAAGACGGGCCTCCCGAAGGAGGCCCATCCGCATCATCGACCGAGGCGCCGCGCCTCAATACGCCTTGTGCAGCTCCGGCTGGAGGCCATGGACCTCGCCGCCGACATCGGCCCAGATCTTCTTCTTCACGTAGTAGAGCAGTCCCGACAGCACCATCAGGAACAGGATCACCCGGAATCCAAGGGCCTTGCGGTCCATCATGTGCGGCTCGGCTGCCCACATGAGGAAGGCCGCGACGTCCTTGCCGTACTGATCGACGGTCTCGGGCACGACCGGCTGGCCCTTGTCGTCCTTCGGATAGGTGACCTGCCCGTCCGTGATCGGCGGCGGCATCGCGATGATGTGGCCCGGATAGTACTTGTTGTAGTGGCCGCCCTCCGGCAGCGCGAAGTCCTTCGGCGGCTCTTCGTAGCCGTTGATCAGGGCGTGAATGTAGTCCGGCCCCTGCTCCGAATAGCCGACGAGTGGCAGCCAGTCGGTCAGGAAGTACAGCGAGCCGCGGGAGAAGGTCCGCGCCTTGGCGATGACCGAGAAGTCGGGCGGCGCCTTGCCGCCGTTGGCCGCGGCCGCCGCCTGGTCGTTCGGGAAGGGCGGCGGGAACGTGTCGGCGGGCCGGCCCGGCCGGTCGAACATGTCGCCGGCATCGTTGGGGCCGTCCTTTACTTGGTAGGTGGCGGCCAGCGCCTTTACCTGCCCGGCCGAAAAGTCCGGCCCGCCCTCCTGCGCGAGGTTGCGGAAGGAGACCAGCTTCATCGAGTGGCAGGCGGAGCAGACCTCTTTGTAGACTTGGAAGCCGCGCTGCAGCTGCGCGGTATCGAAGCGGCCGAACGTGCCGGCGAAGCTCCAGCTCACGCGGGCCGGGATCGGCCCGCCATGCCCTTCCTGGGCGGAGACCGGCACGGCGCCGATCAGCAGGGCCGCCAGCGCGGCCGCGGCGGTCGTCGAGAGGACGCGGGTCATCATCATGGTCCTGTCGTCAGCCCGTCAGCCTTTGGTGGTCGGAGCGGCGGCGGCGCCCGCCGGCATGCCGGATCCGCTCACCTGCTTGCCCGGCCCGGTCACGCTCTCGAGGATCGAACCCGGTAGCTTCTTCGGCGTCTCGAACAGGCCGCAGAGCGGCATGACGATGAGGAAGTGGGCGAAGTAGTAGGCGGTGCAGACCTGCGAGGCGATCACGTAGCCGCCCTCCGGAGGCTGCGAGCCGAGCCAGCCGAGCAGCAGCGTCACGCCGATGAACACCCAGAAGAACTGGCGGTAGAGCGGCCGATAGTTGCACGAGCGGATCCGCGAGGTGTCGAGCCACGGCGCGAAGGCCAGGATGATCACCGCCGAGAACATCAGGATGACGCCGCCGAGCTTGCTCGGGACCGCGCGCAGGATCGCGTAGAACGGCAGGAAGTACCATTCTGGGACGATGTGTGCCGGCGTCACCGCCGGGTTCGCCTGGATGTAGTTGTCGGCGTGGCCCAGGAAGTTCGGCTGGAAGAACAGGAACCACGCGAACAGGATCATGAACACGCAGGTCGCGAACACGTCCTTGACCGTCGCGTAAGGCGTGAACGGCACCGTGTCCTTGCCCGACTTGATCGGGATGCCGGCCGGGTTGTTCTGGCCGGTGACGTGCAGCGCCCAGACGTGCAGCACGACCACGCCGGCGATCATCCACGGCAGCAGGTAGTGCAGTGAGAAGAAGCGATTCACCGTTGGGTTGCCGACCGAGTAGCCCCCCCAGAGCAGGGTCTGGATTGTGTCGCCGACCACCGGGATCGCCGCCAGGATGTTGGTGATGACGGTGGCGCCCCAGAAGCTCATCTGGCCCCAAGGCAGCGTGTATCCGAGGAAGGCCGTGGCCATCATCAGGAGGTAGATGACCACGCCGAGGATGTAGAGCACCTCGCGCGGGGCCTTGTACGATCCGTAATAGAGCGCGCGGAACATGTGGACGTAGACGGCCACGAAGAACATCGAGGCGCCGTTGGCGTGCGCGTAGCGCAGCAGCCAGCCATAGTTCACGTCGCGCATGATCTTCTCGACCGAGGTGAAGGCACCCGTGGCCGAGGGTTCGTAGTGCATCGCCAGCCAGACGCCGGTGATGATCTGGATGCCCAAGAAGGCGGCGAGGATCGCCCCGAAGGTCCAGAAGTAGTTGAGGTTCCGCGGAACCGGGTAGGCGATGAAGGACGAGTGCACGAGCCCGGCGATGGGCAGGCGCGCCTCGAACCATTTGGCTACGCGGCTCTTGGGGACGTAAGTGCTGGCCGTTCCGCTCATTCTTCCGTCCTCCTCAGGCCGCTTCCCTGCCGCCCTCGCCGATCCGGATCTTGGTATCCGTCTCGAAGGCGTAGGGCGGGATCGGCAGATTGATGGGCGCCGGCCCGTGGCGAACGCGGCCCACCGCGTCGAACTGCGAGCCGTGGCACGGGCAGGCCCAGCCCTCGAAATTGCCCTGGTGACCGATCGGCACGCAGCCGAGGTGCGTGCAGTTGCCGTAAACGATCAGCCACTGATCGTGGCCGTTCTTGACCCGCGCCGTGAAGGCCGCCGGGTCGATCATCGCGGAGAGCGGCACCGCCTTCATGTCGCCCACCTCCTTGGCGGTGAGCTTACGCACGAAGATCAGCTTGCCGCGCCAGAAGACGTTGACAATCTGACCGTCCTGGATCGGCGTCAGATCGACTTCGATCGGCGCGCCGGCCGCGATCGTGTCGGCGTCCGGCGCCATCGAGGAGACCAACGGCCAGGCCGCGGCCGCGGCTCCGACCGCGAGACCCGCACCGGTCGCCAGGAACATAAAGTCGCGGCGGCTGCCCTCATGCCCGGAGGCCGCGGGAGCGGCGGCTGATGTGTTCGCCAAGGTTCGGAACTCCATGCGTCGACGTAAGGGCCGCAGGTGCCCTCGTCCCGGCTCGGTCCGGGAACAAAGCATTATGGTTCTAATCTGAGCAATGAGACCGTCTGACGCTCCCGAGTCAAGCGGCTGTGTGCGGTGCGGCGATAAGGCCTGCCCTCGATCGTCGCGTTATGTTGCCGGCAATCGCGCCGGCCCGCCGCTCAGGCGACGGCGCTGTCGTATCGGGCCGTCCCGTCGTCCAGGAAACCGCCGGACTGGCGCGACCACAGGCCGGCATAGACGCCGCCGGCGGCGACCAGCTCGCCATGCGTCCCCTCCTCGATGATCCGGCCGCGGTCGATCACCACGAGCCGGTCGAGGGCCGCGATCGTCGAGAGGCGGTGCGCGATGGCCAGCACGGTCTTGCCGGCCATCAGGGTGTCGAGGGATTCCTGGATCGCCGCCTCGACCTGGCTGTCGAGGGCGGAGGTCGCCTCGTCAAGGATCAGGATCGGGGCGTCCTTCAACATGACCCGGGCAATGGCGATCCGCTGGCGCTGCCCGCCGGACAGCTTGACGCCGCGCTCGCCGACCTGGGCGTCATACCCACGCCGCCCCTTGTGATCGACCAGATCGGCGATGAACGTGTCCGCGTGCGCCAGACGCGCCGCCCGCTCGATCTCGGCCTGGGTGGCGCCGGGTCGGCCATAGCCGATGTTGTCGCGGATCGAGCGGTGGAGGAGCGAGGTGTCCTGGCTGACCATCGCGATGGCCTCGCGCAGGGACTGCTGGGTGACCCGCGCGATGTCCTGGCCGTCGACCAGGATGCGCCCGCTCTCCACGTCGTAGAGGCGCAGGAGCAGCCCCGCCAGGGTCGACTTGCCCGCGCCGCTCACGCCCACCAGCCCGACCTTCTCGCCTGGGCGGATCGTCAGGGAAAAATCCTCGATGACAGTGGCGTCGCCGCGGCCGTAGTGGAAGCCGACATCGTCGAACCGGATCTCGCCGCCGTTGACGACCAGGGGCTTGGCATCCGATGCGTCGACCAGGGCGTGCGGCCGCGCCATGGTCTGCATGCTCTCCTGGACCACGCCGACATTCTCGAAGACGCCGCGGACGGTCTGCATCACCCAGCCGGACATGGCGATCAGCCGGAGCACCAGGGCGAGGCCAGCCGACGCCTCGCCGGTCGTCATTCCGCCCGAGCGCCAGAGGATCAGGCAGGCGGCGCCGGTGGCGATCAGGAGAAAGCTGTTCAGGATGCCGAGGAGGCTCGTCGTCAGGGTCACCAAGCGGAACTGGTGCAGGTAGGCAGCGGTGTGGACGGCCACAGCGTCCTCAACCGCGGCCCGTTCCTCGCGGTCGCGGGCGAAGAGCTTCACCGTCAGAATGTTGGTGTAGCTGTCGACGATGCGGCCGATGAGCGTCGAGCGCGTGTCGGCGGTCAGGTGCGAGCGCGCCCGCGCCCGCGGGACGAACCACGTCGTAAGGGCCGCGTAGGCGGCGATCCACACCAGGACCGGGACGGCAAGCCACGGGGAGATCGCGCTGAACAGGCCGACCGCGGTGATCGCGTAGATCGCCACGTAAAGCAGCGTGTCGATGAAGACGACGGCGAGTTCCCGCACCGCCGGCCCCACCTGCACCACGCGGTTGGCCAGCCGCCCTGAGAAGTCGCCCTGGAAATACGAGAGCGCGTGACCGAGGGTGTAGAGATGCGCCCGCCAGCGGATCTGGTTCGTCGATTGGGGGACCACGAGCTGGTTCGACAGAACCTCGTGCGCCCAGATCGATAGCGGCCGCACCACCGCGACGAGCAGGATGACGAGAGCGAGTCCGGTCGCGTGGTCAGACAGGACGGTGGCCCGGTCGGCCGTGCCGATCAGGTCGATAAACCAGCGCATCACGAGATAGAGCGAGGCCTCGACCGTCCCGGCGATCACTGCGATGACGAACAAAGCCGCCAACGCGGCACGGATCGGCCGCAGATAGAACCAGGCGAAACCCAGGATCGAGCGCGGCGGCATCCGCGCCTCGTCGAAGGGCGCGAACGGATCGACGCGGCGCTCAAGCCAGTCCAGGAACATGTTTACGGGGGCGTGATGCGGCGGGAGCCCTTCATGTAAGGCCCCTCCGCCGGGCGCCAACCGTGCGGTGTGGTCGCGCCGAAGTAGCGCCGGCTCAGACTTAGCGCCGGCTCAGACTTGGCGCCGCCTCAGCGGTTCAGCGCGAGCGCGGCGCCCGACTTGGTCAGCGCCCCTTCCAGGCCGCCGCCGCCCTGGCGCAGGCGCGCCGCCACGGAGCCGCCCTGCTGGTAGAGGTAGACCTCGCCGTCCCGGAAGTCCCAGGCCGAAACCCGGGCCAGATCCTTGTTGGCACAGCCCGTCGCCGTGGCCCGGTAAAGATCCAGGGCGGGTGTGCTCGACAGGGTCACCTTGCAATTCGCACCGGTCGCATCCCGGGCGTCCCAGCTTCCGACCACGGAGGCGCGACCGCTGGTGATGACCGGTGGCGGAGGTGCCGGAGGCGCCACCGGCTCGGCGATCACCGTCGGGGCTGCGGCGGACGCCTGCGGGCCGGGCGCGGGCGGGGCGTCCGGGCTGGCGGTGACGCCCGGCGGCGGTGCCAGCGGCGCCGCGGTCACGGTTCCCGACGGCATGGCCGGCACGGCCTCCAGGGAGGCCTGCGGCGACGGAGCCCGGGTGCGAGGCCCGTCAAGGCGGCTCGAGGCGCAGGCGGCCAAGCTGGCGCTCAGGCAGAGAACGGCGAACGTCGACAGGCTCGGTCGCAGCATCGGTTCACTTCGGATCAGGCTTGGAGGCGCGAACGCGCTTGTCCCCTGACTCCGTGCCAATTGCGCTGACCGCAAGGCGGCGCTCTCCTGCGCGGACGACTTCGCTGCGGAGAGCGGGCCTTTTCGGCGCGGTGTGGCCGACAGGCCTCAACGCTCTGCCGGCGCCTGCGATCAGACCGTGCGCTCCACCATCATCTTCTTGATCTCGGCGATGGCCTTCGCCGGGTTCAGGTTCTTCGGGCAGGTGTTGGCGCAGTTCATGATCGTGTGGCAGCGGTACAGCCGGAACGGATCGTGCAGCCCGTCGAGGCGGTGGCCCGTGTTCTCGTCGCGCGAATCGATCAGCCAGCGATAGGCCTGAAGCAGGGCCGCCGGGCCGAGGAACTTGTCGCCGTTCCACCAGTAGCTCGGGCATGACGTGGTGCAGCACGCGCACAGGATGCACTCGTAGAGGCCGTCGAGGCGGGAGCGATCCTCCGGCGTCTGGCGCCACTCCTTCTCGGGCGCGGGCGTCTCGGTCTGGAGCCAGGGCTCGATGGCGGCATGCTGGGCGTAGAAGTTCGTGAGATCCGGCACGAGGTCCTTGAGGACCGGCATGTGCGGCAGCGGATAGATCCGGATCGCCCCGTCCTTGTCCTTGCGGGTCATCACCGGAAGGGCGTTGTCGGGGCTCCTGCACTCGTCGATGCCCATGGTGCAGGCGAGGGCGTTCTGCCCCTCGATGTTCATCGCGCAGGAACCGCAGATGCCCTCGCGGCAGGAGCGGCGGAAGACCAGCGTCGAGTCGACCTTGTTCTTGATCCAGAGCAGCGCGTCGAGGACCATCGGGCCGCAATCCTCGCGGTCGACCTGATAGGTGTCGATCCGCGGATTGGCCCCGTCATCCGGATTCCAGCGGTAGATCCGGAAGGTCTGCAGGTTCCTGGCACCCGGAGGTGCCGGCCAGGACTTCCCCTGTGTGATCTGCGAGTTCTTCGGAAGGTTGAACTGGGCCATGGTTCTCGACGGCTTCCGCTGGATCAGGACGCGGCGGCCGGAGGAGCGAGGCTCCGCCGCCGCAATCGTGTTGCAGAGTGTTCGATCAGTACACGCGCGCCTTGGGCTCGATGTACTGGATCTCATTCGACATCGTGTAGGTGTGCACCGGTCGGTAATCGATGTTGACCTGATGCCGACCCTCGTCGAGCCAGGACAGGGTGTGCTTCATCCAGTCCTTGTCATCGCGGTCCGGGAAGTCCTCGCGGGCATGGGCGCCGCGGGATTCCGTGCGGTTGGCGGCCGATTCCATCGTCACCACCGCCTGGCCGATCAGGTTGTCGAACTCCAGGGTCTCCAGGAGGTCGGTGTTCCAGACGAGCGACCGGTCGGTGATCTTCACGTCGGCGGCAGCGTTCCAGACCTTGTGGATCAGGCCCTTGCCCTCCTCGAGCAC